>RFZH01000006.1 GCA_009920815.1 Paracoccaceae bacterium | reverse complement strand
GCGCGATAACCAACTTGTCGGGTCAAGAGTGGTCAGCGCGATGAAATGGCGACATCACCAGCACGACGACTGATCCGACGACCAACCCTATAAGGCCCGAAAAAGCCGCCCCCGCGAGCCATTCAAACAAACCCGCCAACGGATATGTTCCCTGCACCAAGTGCTGGACGGCATGCATCATTTCTTCGGGCATATGCCACGCATAATGTTCCGCTGCATGGATTAGGATCCCACCGCCAACCCATAACATTGCTAACGTCCCAACGAACGACAAAGCACTCAGGAAATAGGGCATTGCGCGAATGATCCCGCGACCAAAATTTGCCAAAGCGCCCGTTTTGTATTTTGCCAAAAGATGCAGGCCAAAATCATCCGCTTTTACGATCAATGCAACTGCACCGTATACTGCGAAAGTAACAATAAATGCGACGACCAACAGCGTGGCTGCACGGGTTCCAAAGGTTTCATTCTCGACCGTGGATAGGGCCAATGTCATGATTTCTGCCGACAAAATAAAATCTGTTCGAATTGCACCCGAAATCGTCTGTTCTTCTGATTTGCGGGCCGTTGTGGTGTCTGCATCATTTTGATGCCACACCATTTCAATCACTTTTTCAGCGCCCTCAAAACATAGGAAAAGCCCACCCAAAACCAAAAGGGGCGTAATGGCCCAAGGCGCCAATTGTGACAAAATCAGCGCCGCAGGCAGAATAAAAAAGAGCTTATTTTTTAACGAGCCTTTTGCAATTCGTCGAATGATTGGCAGTTCGCGCTCTGCAGGAAATCCGACGACATATTTCGGTGTAACGGCCGCATCATCGACGACCACGCCCAATGATTTAGCACTGGCTTTCGCGGCCGCCGCCGCAATATCATCTGCAGATGCCGCAGCGGTTTTTGCGATCAACGCAACGTCATCTAATAAGGCAAATAATCCCGAACTCATATCCCGCTCCCTTTTCAACAATTCTAATAGTCGATAACGTGTGCGCGAGACAAGGAAAAGCGTGATGCTTTTTTCTGGACCAATCGACACGAAAGACCAACATATCGCGTTATCACAGCACGCTTAAGGAGAGATTGATGGAACAGGCAATTTTGGCAGGTGGATGTTTTTGGGGGATGGAGGATCTAATCCGCCGCATTCCCGGTGTGTTATCAACACGTGTTGGGTACACGGGCGGACATGTGGATCACCCGACCTATAAGCTCGTTTGTACTAAGACTACGGGCCATGCCGAGGCTGTGGAAATCACATTTGACCCAAGCCTTGTCACCTATCGCAAGCTTTTAGAGCTGTTTTTTCAAATTCACGATCCGACAACAGTCGATCGACAAGGAAATGACATCGGCGATAGTTACCGATCAGAAATTTTTTATACGTCTGAGGCCCAAAAAGAAGAAGCACTGCGTACAATCGAAGACGTAAATGCATCAGGGCTTTGGCCCGGGCGCGTCGTGACAAAGGTCACGCCAGCAGCACCCTTTTGGGAAGCCGAAGATTTTCACCAAGACTATCTTGTGAAGAATCCAAACGGGTACACTTGTCATTTTCCACGCCCTGATTGGGTCTTGCCAAGTACACAATAACGGGTCATGCATGTCGTATTCCTAGGACAGCGACATGCAACCTATCACAGGCATCTTTCTCAAGCTTTTGGCCGTGGCATCGTTCATCGTGATGTCATCGCTGGTCAAATATGTTTCTGATACGATTCCACCGGGGCAAACTGTTTTCTTTCGATCTTTCTTTGCAATTCCGGTCATTTTTGTCTGGATGTTCTTACGTCGGGATCTGGCCCACGGATTAACGGTTGTTTCACCCATGGCCCATGTCTTTCGTGGGATGATCGGAACAACGGCGATGATTTGCGGTTTTGCGGGGCTAGGCATGTTGCCCTTGCCCGAGGTCACGGCGCTTGGCTATGCTGCACCACTGATGACAGTTATCTTGGCCGCTGTCTTTTTGCACGAAAAGGTTGGTGTCTACCGGTATTCGGCGGTGGCGCTTGGGCTGCTCGGTGTGTTTGTTGTCTTGGAACCCCGCCTCACGCTGGTGGGGGAAACACATATTGGAACCACGGCGGCCTTTGGCGCTTTACTCATTTTATTTGGCGCAATGTGTTCAGCAATGGCACAGATTCATATTCGTCAAATGGTTCAAGTCGAAAGAACAGCATCCATCGTATTTTATTTTTCTCTGACATCCACAATCGCGTCACTGTTCACAATTCCATTCGGGTGGGTTGTCCCCGATGCTAAAACAGCAACTTTCTTGGTGATTATTGGGCTTTTGGGCGGAATTGGACAGATTTTGCAAACCTCATGCTATCGATTCGCCCCCGCATCAGTGGTGGCGCCCTTCGAATATGCCTCAATGGTTTTATCCATCGCGATTGGATATTTCGTATTCAGCGAAATTCCAACGTCACAGATGTTAGCGGGCGCAGGATTGATCATTTTGGCAGGCGTTGCGATCATCTTACGCGAAGCCCATTTAGGTCTGGAACGCACCAAAGCAAGACGCGTCAAAACGCCAGCGGATACCTAGGCTTCGTAGGCTGTCATCAAACGATAGATGGGCGCCATCAACCAACGCCGCTGACGCCCTAACGGGAACCGTTTTGGCACAGTGCGAAAGACTGCAGGATAGGGATGTGACGGGTCTTTGTCTTGGACCAAATCCGCAACAATTCCCCCGACGAAACTTGCCATAGCGACGCCGTTTCCATGGTATCCAAACGCGGCAAAACCGCCATCATAGCCCGGAATTTCCCCCACATAGGGTGCCATGGTCCGGTTCAAGGCAACCAAACCCGACCAATAGTTCTGGAATTTGACACTGCGCCATTTTGGAAACATGGTATCGAAATCCGCACGCATCAATTTGCGAATGTTTTTTTCAGATCGTGGCGTAAATTTTAATCCCCCTCGCATGCCAAACAAAAACCGTCCGTTCGGAAGCTTGCGAAAGTAATGCAGCAAAAACCGCGTGTCATATGCCATTTGATCGCTGGTCCACCCACGCAACGCTTCGGGAATCTGTTCGGTCACAACAACCGATGACTGCACGGGCATGAATCGCCCTGCCATCCACGGCAAAAGATCTTCGGAGGAATAGGCATTCGTTGCCAATACGAACCGTTTAGTGTGGATTACGCCAAGATCCGTCATTAATTCGTATCCGTCCCTGGCGGGCGTTATCGCTGTGACCTGCGTGTTACAAAAGACCTTTGCCGCTGCATCCATTGCAGCAGACAAAATGCCTAGCGCATATTTTCGCGGGTTCAGCCCAAAGCCAATAGGGATGGTGAGGCCTCCATGAAATGAACCATCCATGCCCAAGGCCAATAGTTCGTCCTTGGAATGGAGCGTTGCCGACACGCCGTAATCTTCGTGAACTGACATTTGATCTGTAACAAAACTGGCTGCGCGCTGCGCCGTGTGGGCCAGAACTGTTTCGCCCCGTGAGTGTGCATCAACGTCCAGTCCAAGGTTTGCGATCATGGACTGCGCAGAATTGACTGCGGCAACTTCGGTTTGGCGATACAGGCGGCGTTCCTCAACGCCAAAAAGCTTGTCCAACTGTTTATTGGTTATTTTACCCCCGCCCAGACAACAAAACCCGCCATTGCGCCCTGTTGCCCCAAACGTGGGATAATGTGCATCGACCAAGGCGACGTTTACACCCACCTTGGCCAAATGATACGCTGTCGAAAGGCCTGTGAACCCTGCCCCGATGACCGTCACATCAACCTGAATGTTACCGTCTAACGGATGCAATTCTGGCAAAGGTTTGGTCGTTGGCCAATACGAATCCGCGACAGGGTCTATGCCATATGCCGCAGATTCATAGACATATTTCATTCGCCTGCCCGTTCAGCCGCTTGTTCATCACGCATTTGTTTGACCGCAGCACGTTTGGTCATGATCGAGGCAGTAACAACACCGATCGTTACGATCCCGATCATAATTGTGGACAGTGCGTTGATCTCAGGACTGACGCCCAACCGAACCGCAGAATAGATTTTGATTGGCAAGGTGGTCGACGACGGGCCAGAGGCAAAGGACGCAATCACCAGATCATCCAGGGACAACGTGAACGCCAACAACCATCCCGACAAGACCGCAGGGGCGATAATCGGCAAGGTGACCAATCTGAATGACTCCATCGGGGTACACCCAAGATCCTGTGCGGCCTCTTCTAGGGATCGATCAAAGGTGACCAATCGCGATGAGACAACGACAGAAACGTAGCACATCGAAAATGTGGTATGTGCCAAGACAATGGTGACAACACCACGATCCAGCCCGATGCCAATGAATAACAACAAAAGCGATAGGCCTGTAATAACCTCAGGCATCACAAGCGGTGCATAGATCATTCCCGAAAATAGGGTGCGCCCATAAAACCGACCCGCGCGGACCAAAACATAGGCCGCCATCGTGCCCAAGATCGTTGCAAAGGTTGATGACATAATGGCAACGCGAATTGTCACCCAAGCTGCATCCAAGAACGCTTCGTTGCGGAACAGTTCTCCGTACCATTTGGTGGAAAAACCCGCCCAAACCGTCACCAACTTTGACGCGTTGAAAGAATAGATGATCAGAATGATCATCGGTAAATATAGAAACGCAAACCCCAAAGACAGGGACGTTGCGTTGAACCAAGATAAACGTCTCATCCCTCTGCCTCGCGTTGTTTTTGTTCATTGCGCTGGAATAAAATGATCGGAATGATCAGAATTAACAGCAAGATCACAGCCACCGCCGACGCCACCGGCCAATCGCGGTTTGAAAAGAATTCTTCCCACAAGACTTTGCCGATCATTAGCGTTTTTGACCCGCCCAAGAGCGATGGAATCACAAACTCGCCCAAGGTTGGGATGAATACCAAGAACGAACCAGCAATAATCCCATTGCGTGACAAGGGCCATGTCACCAACCAAAACGCGGTAAAGCGCGAACATCCCAGATCTTCTGCCGCCTCAAGCAAGCTATCATCCAATTTTTCTAACGCCGAATATATCGGTAGGATCATGAACGGCAGATAGGTGTACACAATTCCGATATAGACCGCGGTTGGTGTGTTCAAAATGGTTAAAGGCTGGTCAATTACGCCCAACCACAAGAGCGCCTGGTTGATCAACCCATCTTGGCCCAGAATTCCCATCCATGCATAGACGCGGATCAAGAATGATGTCCAAAATGGCAAAATGACCAGCATCAAGAGGGTCGGACGCCACTCTGGTGCGACGCGCGTCATGCCGTAGGCAATTGGATAGCCAACAGCCAATGTAATCGCCGTGGCAATGACGGCAATTTTCAAACTGGAAAGGTATGCTTTCCAATACAGATCGTCCGAGGTCAAAAACTCAAACGTTTCAAAGTCTACGCCTTGAAAGAATTCAACAATTCCCGCCCAACCACCGGCCAGATCAAGCGTCGGGGCGTAGGGCGGGATTGCAATCACTGTATCAGACAGCGAAATCTTAATCACGATGGCAAACGGAACAAGAAAAAGCGCCAAAAGCCATGCATACGGTACAGAAATAAGGATAAAGCGTCGCATGATTATTCCTTTAGGCAGACGCCAGCGGTTGTCGTGAATGACACCCACACTTTGTCTTCCCAAGTGAAATTTCTGCGCGATAAACGCCGCGTATTAGCGGTCTGCGCCTTGATGGTTTGACCTGATGGCATCCGGACATAGTAGGTCGATATGTTGCCAAGATATGCGATATCCAGAATGGTCCCTTGAAAATAGATGGCTGGCCTTCTGCCCATGCGATGTTGACCTGATCAGATATCTGCTTTGCCCGGCCCTCGATAATGTTCACGTCACCGATAAAATCAGCGACATATACCGAGTTGGGCGCTTCATAGATTTTTGCGGGTGTATCGACCTGTACCATCACACCTTCGTCCATGACCGCGACTCGGCTTGCGACTGTCATCGCTTCTTCTTGGTCATGGGTCACGATGACAAAAGTGGTTCCCGTTTTTTCTTGAATATCCATCAATTCAAACTGCGTTTCCTGACGCAGCTTTTTATCCAAAGCGCCAAGAGGTTCGTCCAAAAGCAACAGCTTTGGTGCCCGCGCAAGAGACCGGGCAAGCGCGACGCGTTGACGTTGACCACCTGAAATTTGATGTGGCTTTCGTTTCGCAAACTTGGAAAGCCGGGTTAGGCGCAGCATCTCGTTCACACGCTCGTCGATTTGTTCTTTGGGTAATTTTTGCCGTTTCAACCCAAAAGCAATATTTTCCCAAACGCTGAGATGCGGGAACAACGCATAGGATTGAAACATCATATTTACGGAACGCTTGTTTGGTGGAATGGCGTCAATATCTTGACCACCCAGCAAAATTTGCCCTTCGGTCGGTCGTTCAAACCCAGCCAACATACGCATCATCGTTGTTTTACCGCAGCCTGACGGTCCAAGTAGAGCAAAAAATTCGCGTTCGTAGATGTCGATGGTCATATCATCGATGGCAACAAAATCACCAAAGCGTTTTGTGACATTTTTAAATTGGATCAGCGGTGCCTGTTTGGGATCGTCCCATGGGGCAAATACTGGTTTCTGAGCGGCGACTTGGGCCATGATGCATCCCCTGCTGGATAAAAAAAGCCCGCGCAGTATCCGCGCGGGCTCGGTTAGTTTTTTGTTATGTGCCAGATTTAATTTTTGTCCATAGACGTGTCACAGTACGCTGCACACGCGCGTCATACGGCGTTACAGTGTACAGGTTTTCCAATGTTGCCGCGTCTGGATAAATCGCGGTATCGCCAATGACGTCTTCTACCAAAAATTCCTGCGACGCTTTATTCCCGTTTGCATAATAAACATAATTTGACGCTGCCGCCATGTTTTGTGCATCCAAAATAAAGTTCAGGAATTTGTGCGCACCCTCTGGATTTGGTGCGTCTGCCGGAATTGCCATTTGGTCAAACCACATCAATGCGCCTTCGCTTGGGGCGTTATACGCGATTTCGACCCCATTGTCCGCCTCGGCCGCACGGTCACGTGCCTGCAAAATGTCACCGGACCAACCAAAGGCGACGCAAATTTCGCCATTCGCCAGTGCATTGATGTATTCCGAACTGTGGAACTTTTGAATGTAGGGTCGTACCCCCATCAAAACCGCTTCGGTCTTTGCAATGACGTCTGGATCTTGGCTATCGGGGTTTTCGCCGATGTATTTTAACGCAGCAGGAATAATTTCTGTCGGCGCATCCAATACATGTACGCCACAAGACGCAAGTTTTTCCATATTTGCAGGATTAAAAATCAATTCAAGCGAACCGATCGGGGCATCTTCGCCCAATAGCTCTTTAACTTTTCCGACATTCACACCCAACCCCGTGGTGCCCCACATGTAGTTGATCGAATATTCATTACCGGGGTCATATTGTGCGGTACGCTGTGCAACAACGTCCCAAAGGTTCCCAGCATTCGAAAGTTTTGACATGTCAAGCTTTTGGAATGCACCGGCCTGGATTTGACGTTGCAGGAATGTTCCGGATGGAACGACGACATCGTAACCTGACCCACCAGCCAACATTTTCGTTTCCAAAACTTCGTTGCTGTCAAAAACATCATAGATCAAATCTATGCCTGTTTCTGTTTGGAACTTGGTCAACAATTCTTCGTCGATGTAGTCAGACCAGTTATAGACGCGAACTTCCTCTGCAAAGGCTGCACCTGCTAGCACGGCAACAGAGGCTGTTGCGGACAATAGTCGTTTCATTATTTCCTCTCCCATTGGGTGGGGTTTGATCCCACAATGACAATTTGATCAAATTTTGCCGCGTTTGGCAATAATTTTATGTTTCCATGGGAAAATAATTCCCGCAAGAGAGGCCGTGTATTTTTCTAAAAAATCGTATAAAGTCATACCATTGAGTGAGGATTTCGCAGTGAAAGAAAACAACATTTCCGCAGGGCTTCCAGCCCATGAAACGGTCTATCGAGCGCTCCGAGAGCGTATTTTGTTCGGTGAATTGACCCCTGGTCAAGCAGTAACAATTCAGGGTTTGATTGATCAATTAGGCGCGGGAATGACCCCCGTTCGCGAGGCGATTCGCCGGATGACCGCAGAGGGTGCTTTAGTCTTCCAGGGCAATCGTCGGGTCTGCGTTCCGATCCTGTCACAGGCCAATTTGGACGAACTTGCTTTCGCCCGTTCAGCACTAGAAAAACAGCTTGTTTTTTTGGCTGCGCAACGCGCCACACCAGAGGATATTTCCCATCTGCGCACCATAGATGCGGCCTTAGATGGCGCCATACTGAGGGGGGATGTCGGCACCTACCTCAGGCACAACTATGAATTCCACAAGGCTTTATATCGCATGGCAAATGCACCTATCCTGACCCATTTGGCAGATGGATTATGGCTACGATATGGCCCTTCATTGCGCGTGGTTTGTGGACGTTTGGGCACCCAAAACCTTGTTGATCAACACAAGCAGGCGATTGATGCCATGGCAAGCAAAGATGCCCGCGCCGCATCCGAAGCAATGGCAGCCGATGTGATTCAGGGAATGGACCAGGTTGCACTCGCTTTGCACCAAAAAGAAAAATGATTTGATTCGATTGACATTGAAAAATTTGATCATATTCTGAGGGAAATCTGATCGCTGCCTCTAAAGCGGCCCCAACAGGATATGAATATGTCACATATAGGAAACGCTTTTCCGACTGCTGAATTGCAACGCCGTGACGCGGCACACCACATGCACCCGTTCACAACGCAAAGCCAACTGGCAAACAAAGGCGCACGCGTCATAACCAGCGCACAGGGTGTGTATATCTATGATTCAGACGGGCATGAGATCCTTGATGCAATGGCGGGGCTGTGGTGTGTAAACATTGGCTATGGCCGCACCGAATTGGCTGACGTGGCAGCAAAGCAAATGCGTGATTTGCCGTATTACAACACGTTTTTTCAAACCACACACATCCCGGCAATTGAATTATCGGAACGTTTGGCGCGTCTTGCACCCGGTGATCTGAACCATGTGTTTTATGCGGGATCAGGATCCGAGGCCAATGATACAAACATCCGCATGGTGCGTCACTATTGGGCACTCAAGGGCAAACCATCCAAAAATATCATCATCAGCCGCAAGAATGCCTATCACGGTTCGACAATTGGTGGCGGCTCGTTGGGCGGCATGTCGGCGATGCACGAACAGGGTGGCCTGCCGATCCCTGACATCCACCATATCAATCAACCCAATTGGTGGGCCGAAGGTGGCGATTTGACGCCAGAAGAGTTTGGGATCGCCCGCGCGCGCGAATTAGAAGATGCAATCCAATCAGTTGGAGAAGATCGCGTCGCCGCGTTTATCGCTGAACCCGTCCAAGGCGCAGGCGGCGTCATTGTTGCGCCTGATACATATTGGCCCGAAATCCAACGGATCTGCGACAAATACGAAATCCTGCTGATCGCAGACGAAGTGATCTGCGGATTTGGACGCACAGGGAATTGGTTCGGATCACAGACTTTGGCAATTAAACCGCATATCATGACGATCGCGAAAGGTCTAAGTTCGGGCTATCAACCGATCGGTGGTTCAATCGTTTGTGACGAAGTGGCCGCCGTGATTGGAGGGGATGAATTCAACCATGGCTACACCTATAATGGGCACCCCGTCGCAGCCGCCGTTGCCAATGAAAACCTACGCATCATCGAAGAGGAAGGTATCATTGAAAAAGTGCGTGAGACAACTGCGCCCTATCTAAAAGAACGATGGGAATCGCTGACGGATCATCCCATGGTGGGTGAGGCCAAGATCGTTGGTATGATGGGCTCAATCGCTTTGACCCCAAACAAAGAAAAACGTGCCAAATTCAAGGCCGACGCCGGCACCGTAGGATATGTCTGCCGCGAACATTGTTTTGCCAATAACCTGATCATGCGTCATGTTGGTGATCGTATGATCATTTCACCACCCTTAATCATCTCAAATAATGAAATTGATTTGCTTATCGAACGCGCCCGCAAATCACTGGATCAAGCGATGGAACGTGTGCAGGCGGATGGCTTATGGGAAAGTGCCTAAGCAAACTTCGATCCGGCTTTTAGTTTTGCAAATCAGTTAAAATAAAACGCGCGGACCGTAGGTCCGCGCGTTTGTCGGATTGCGCAGCAATTCGAAACTATTTTTTATTACGATACACCTGCGCCTCTGTTGGAAACGCGCGCGATTTTACATCTGCGGCGTAACCGGCAACCGCTGTTTCAATACCTTCTAACAAATTGCCATAGGTTTTAACAAACTTTGGCGGATTTGGATTTAGTCCTAACATATCTTCTAACACCAAAATCTGTCCGTCGCATTCAACGGATGCACCGATGCCAATCGTGGGAATTAAAATCTCTTTGGTGATTTTTGCGGCTAACGGTTCGACCATGCCCTCCAAAACAATCGAAAATGCCCCTGCATCTTGAACGGCGCGCGCGTCCGCTTCGTGCAGATGCCATCCATCCTCATCACGGCCTTGGGTTTTAAACCCACCCAGCGTATTGGTCGATTGGGGCGTCAATCCAATATGCCCCATCACCGGAATACCGCGTTCCACCAAAAAGTGGATCGTTTCCGCCATCCGTGCGCCGCCTTCTAGTTTTACAGCACCGCAGTTGGTTTCTTTCATGATACGCACCGCATTTCGAAAGGCAATCTGTGGACTTTCTTCGTATGTTCCAAAGGGCATATCGACAACAATCAAGGCACGCTTGGTCCCACGGACCACTGCGCGACCATGCATGATCATCAAATCAAGCGGCACAGGAACGGTGGATTCCATACCATGCATCACCATACCCAAACTGTCGCCAACCAGAATGAAATCAGCATAGCGATCAACGATTGCTGCAGTATGCGCATGATAAGATGTCAAGGAAACGATCGGATCACCGCCTTTTCTCGCCGTGATCTGTGGCGCCGAAATTCGGCGAATGGGGGCTTGGGCGCTCATGATGTCTCCTTTGCGACTTTAAAAACACATTGATCTATCAACAAGACAGGATCAAATGTGACGGCAAGCAAAATAACAATATCACTGGTGATGGGACCATCAACTGGCGCGAGCGTAGCGGCGTCCTGGATGTCGACGCTTTCTACGCGCGCCAAAGGCTCTTGCGCTATCATATCCCATATCGCCTGACGCAATGTGGCCGCGTTGGCCCCTGTCACCAATAATTCTTTGGCACGTTGAAAGCTCTGCCATAAAATGGGGGCCGCAGCGCGCGCGTGTTCAGTTAGGCGAGCGTTCCGCGATGACATGGCCAGACCGTCGGCCTCTCTGACTGTTGGGACGCCGCGAATGATCACGGGAATATCGAGATCCCGCACCATTGTCCGAATAACTGCGAGCTGCTGATAATCTTTTTCACCAAAATAAGCACGATCCGGCTGAAAGAGATTGAACAATTTGGTGACAACCGTTGCAACTCCACGGAAATGACCTGGCCGCAGCGCCCCCATGAGTTTATTGGCAAGATCGGTCGTTTCCACAATCGTCTGTCGATCCGGATGGTACATGACTTCAGGGGTCGGTGTGAAAACCGCCGCAACACCCGCATCGCGCAACATCATCAAATCACGTTCCATGTCGCGCGGGTATTTTTCCAGGTCGTCTTGTGATCCGAATTGTGTGGGATTGACGAAAATAGAGGCAACAACAGCATCGTTTTCGTTGGCTGCCGTACGAACCAATGTCATATGTCCATCGTGCAAATATCCCATGGTGGGCACCAAACCAACCGAGCCTTTTGCCTTGAACGATGACATAACCTCGCGCAGATGCTCTTTTGTTTCACAGATGTACACAGGCACCCTCCAGCCTAGCTATGCTGCACGCGCAATATATATGCTGCGTCGCGGTGAAAGACAAATACTGTTTGCGAAATCGATCAGCGCCTGCTTGGGGCTTTGCCCCAAACCCCAGGATATTTTCAGACAGAAAATCAGGATTAGGGTGTGTTCGAATGCTTTAGCCGATGTACGCACATCGAAATATGGGCGCGCCGGATAAGACCTGCCGCAGCCGCGTCACCGTTTTCGATGGCATGCGTTGTTTCATCGATTTCGCGTTTGAAAATCGCGATTTCGTTTGCCAAATCAAGTTTTGTAATCGACTTTAACCAAATCCGGGCCGTTTTATAATACAAGCGCTCAGAGACATCGCGGAGGGGCTGATTGTTGCTAAGTGACAGGCCAAAGTCAAAAAAATCCATATTGAGCCGTGCAAACGCGCGCGCATCGGGTCTTTTTTCAAGGTCAATCGCGCGATTTTGGTAGTGACGCGCTTGGGAGATAACGGGTTGATCTATTGCGATCGGATCCAATATCCCTATCAGTTGCGCAAGTTCCATCCGCAAGTCATAGACATGCTGCATTTCATAAATGTCAACATCGGTGACAAGTGTGCCGACGCCGTGAATAGATTGCACCAAACCTTCATCTTCGAGCCGTGCCAAAACACGACGCAGCGGTGTGCGTGAGATGCCAAATTCCGCTGCAAGCGCCTCTTCTGACAGACGGGTTTCGGGCGGATAATCAAGCATGCAAATGCGATCGCGTAGTTGCGCGTAGAGCTTTTGGTTGCGTTGCGCGGTCGTTTCCAACATCAGGTCATTTTCTGCCCCAAACCGCGCAGCATCGTAAGACACGCGTCAAGTTGATCGAGAGCAACATATTCATCAGCCTTATGCGCTTGTGCGATACTGCCGGGACCACAAACGATCGCAGACATACCAATGGATTGAAACAAACCGGCTTCGGTCCCAAAGGGGACAACATCGGCGGTATTCGCGCCGGTAAGGTGCATGACGAGATCCTTTATGGCGTTGTCATCCATCGGTTCAAGCCCGTCAACTTCGCCTATTGTTTGGGTGTGAATGTCAGCATCGGGGTGTACGGCGCGCATTGCGGGTAAAAGAGTGTCAGTGACATATGAATTGATCGCTGACTTCATATGATCAAAGTCGGATTTTTGGACCGGTCGAAATTCCCAGTCGACCTCAGCCTTTGACACGATAACGTTATGGGCCACACCGCCCCGCAGACCCCCAATATTCATCGTCGTCCAAGGTGGTTCAAAGCGGCTGTTGTCCGGGGTACGCGTTTTCATCTCTTCGCGCAATTCCATAAGGCGTGCGACAAAGCGCACGGCATATTCCGCCGCGTTGACACCCAGATCTGGTGACGATCCATGCCCCGCAAGGCCATGAAAGGTCGTGGTGTATTCACAACACCCTTTGTGTCCTTCGATAATGCGCATTTCGGTCGGCTCGCCAATTACGGCCATGGCGGGTTTATAACCGCGCTTGACCAATTCAGGGATCATGGCAGAGGCGCCAAGGCATCCTGTTTCTTCGTCATGAGTGAATGAAAAATGGATTGGGCGCTTTAGATTCAGTTTGGCGTATTCAGGTGCCATTGCAAGCGTGGCCGCAATAAAGCCTTTCATATCACATGTCCCACGACCAAAAAGTTTGCCATCGCGTTCATCCATCTTGAACGGATCACTGGCCCAATCTTGATCTGCGACAGGAACAACGTCCGAATGCCCCGACAGAACCAGACCGCCCGCGCGATCTGGCCCCAGCGTTGCAAACAGGTTGGCTTTTGCACCCGTTTCGTCATGAAACACATCAACCTTGGCCCCCAAATCAGACAGATAGGCCGCCATGTGATCAATCATCGCAAGGTTGCTGTCTGTTGAAATAGTTGGAAAAGCGATCAAATCGCGCAAAATAGCTTTGGTTGATGCAAGATCGGTCATGGTTTTACAAACATCTTTCGTGGTCGGTTACACAGGGTCCGAGCAGGTCCATGTTCGGTGATAACGATAGATTCCGTAATCTCAAGTCCCCAATCATCCATCCACAAGCCTGGCATAAAGTGGAATGTCATACCAGGCTCTAAAATAGACTGATCCTCGGAACGCAATGAAATGGTTCGCTCGCCCCAGTCTGGCGGATAACTGATACCGATTGGATACCCACACCGTGCGCCGCGTTCGATACCTGCGCGTTCAAGCGGAGCCGCAAGAGCATTGGCGATGTCGCAAGCCCGATTGCCAGCGCGAGCTTTGTCCAAACCCGCCTCAAGGCCTTCGACCAAGGCCGCTTCGGCGCGCTTCAAATCATCGGGCGGTGTGCCTAAGAAAATTGTTCGGCAAAACGGTGCGTGATAACGCCGGTAACAGCCTGAGATTTCAAAAAACGTCGCTTCGCCCGTTGCAAAGGGACGACCATCCCAAGTTAAATGAGGCGCAGAGGCATCCGTTCCTGACGGCAAAAGCGGTACAATGGCAGGATAATCACCCCATGCACCATCTACGCCACGGACCGCGTCCCCGTAGACTTCGGCGACGATGTCGTTCTTAGGAATGCCGGGTTCAACGCGCTCTAGCAGACCATCAATAATCTTTTCAGAAATGGCGGCGGCCTTTTCCATGAACGCTAGCTCTTCGTTTGATTTCACGCCCCGCTGCCAATTGACCAAAGCGGTCGCGTCCACAAATTCAATGTCTGGCATTTCAGACACCAGTGTTTCAAACGCCTTGGCAGAAAAGTAATAGTTGTCCATTTCGACGCCAATACGCCCCTTTGCGCCATACTCTCGCAGATGTTTAGCAAGATCTTGCATCGGGTGACGTTCGGTGGATTGGACATAATTGTCAGCATACCCATGGACACGGTCATTGGTCATCCAAACGGTGCGAATTGCACCGTTGGCATCCTGACGTCGGCCCCACCAAACGGGGTCTTTATCTGCAAACATGATCACACCCTGATGCACATAAAAAGACCAGCCATCATACCCTGTCAGCCACGCCATGTTAGAGGGATCTGTGACAAACAATGTATCGATACCTTTTGCCGCCATTGCGGCACGTGTTTTGGTCAAGCGACGGCTGTATTCAGCGTCGGAAAACGGAATATATTTTTGAATCATCAAACTCTCCCTAGTTTGGGTGAAGCATGCCATTTGTATACATCTTGGCAATACGGAATTCGACATTATGGCGTCGTAATCTTTATATTCGCAAATATTATACGAATATATGATGGCTTGACGATCAAAAATGAATGTGTTGTGTACATATCACAAGATACAGGAGACTCGGCATGAAAAATGATTTGTTAGAACAATGGGATCGCGAAACGTTTTTTCATCCATCGACTCACTTGGCAGAATTCGCCCGCGGCAACATTCCCCATCGGGTTATCACCGGCGCCGAGGGGTGTCATATCGTCGACCGTAATGGGAATCGTTTGCTGGATGGATTTGCTGGCCTGTATTGCGTCAATATCGGCTATGGACGGCAAGAGGTCGCCCAGGCCATCGCCAAACAGGCCAAAGAACTTGCCTATTATCACTCCTACGTCGGCCACGGCACCGAGGCATCGATTACGCTGTCTAAAATGATCCTGGATCGCGCCCCTGATCACATGAGCAAGGTGTACTATGGCCTGTCTGGTTCTGATGCGAATGAAACCAACATCAAATTGGTTTGGTATTACAACAACATCCTTGGCCGCCCCGAAAAAAAGAAAATTATCAGCCGCTGGCGTGGATACCACGGGTCGGGCTTGATGACCGGGTCCCTGACCGGACTTGAACTGTTTCACAAAAAATTTGACTTGCCGTTGACGCAAGTCATCCACACCGAAGCACCTTATTATTTCCGCCGCCAAGACACCTCGATGTCTGAAGCTGCGTTTGTCGCACACTGCGCCGCCGAACTTGAAGCATTGATAGACCGCGAAGGCGCGGACACCATCGCCGCATTTATTGGCGAACCCGTTCTGGGAACAGGCGGGATTGTTCCGCCGCCTGCGGGATATTGGGATGCAATCCAGCCCATTTTAGAAAAACACGATATCCTTTTGATAGCAGACGAGGTGGTGACAGGTTTTGGCCGTTTGGGATCCATGTTTGGATCGCAGCATTATGGATTAAAACCGGATCTTATCACCATCGCCAAAGGCCTGACATCCGCTTATGCGCCGCTGTCTGGATCCATCGTCAGTAAAAAGATGTGGGCGGCACTGGAACAGGGGACGGATGAGAATGGTCCAATCGGCCACGGTTGGACATATTCAGCCCACCCAATTGGTGCTGCAGCTGGCGTTGCAAACCTCAAGGTTCTGGATGACCTCAAGCTCATTGAAAACGCCAAATCAGTTGGCGCGTATCTGAACACGCAAATGCATGACGCGATTGGCAACCATCCGAACGTTGGCGAAATCCGTGGTGAAGGTATGCTTTGCGCAATCGAGTTTGTCGCAGACCGAGAGACGCGCACACTTTGCGATCCGTCAGCAAAAACAGGCCCATCCATCGCCGCCGCGTTGTTGGATCAAGGTGTCATTGGCCGCGCAATGCCGCAGGGCGACATCTTGGGATTCGCTCCTCCGTTCTGCCTTACAGAATCAGAGGCTGACGAAATTGTCGCAAAAACCAAATCTGCGATTGAGGCAGTTTTTAACTAACCAGCAACAGGAAATTCATAGAGTCACACGGGGAGTGAACAAGATTTTTGACTACATTTCTTTCAAAGTTGCGGCGAATTTCCTTATTTAACGGATTTGGCGCAAAAATTTGGAAAAATGCCGTAATCTGGTTGCTAATCCCTTTTCTGATGTGGTTAAAATAGAACCAAAAAGAAGAACAAACAATGCGGGGAGCCAATTTTGGCATTAGATACTTCTACTGACGCGTTCGTAAAATTTGATCGCGTACAAAAAAGTTACGATGGCGAGACGCTGGTCGTAAAAGATTTGAATCTCGAAATGCCCAAGGGCGAATTCCTTACGATGCTGGGCCCATCAGGGTCTGGGAAAACCACTTGTTTGATGATGCTTGCGGGGTTTGAAACGGCGACGCACGGCGACATTTTGTTGGACGGTATTTCGATCAACAATATTCCGCCACACAAACGCGGCATTGGTATGGTTTTTCAAAACTATGCGTTGTTTCCCCACATGACCATCGCTGAAAACCTTGCGTTCCCTCTTGAGGTTCGTAAAATTGGCAAGTCTGAGCGCGAAGCAAAAGTAAAGCGTGCGCTGGACATGGTGGAAATGGGTGCTTTTGGCGGCCGTCGCCCTGCGCAGCTGTCTGGTGGACAACAGCAACGTATCGCTTTGGCGCGCGCGCTGGTGTTTGAACCGGAACTTGTTTTGATGGACGAACCGTTGGGCGCGTTGGACAAACAGTTGCGCGAAAAGATGCAGTTTGAAATTACAAACTTGGCGCATAACTTGGGCATTACCGTCGTCTACGTGACACATGACCAAACCGAAGCGTTGACCATGTCAGATCGTGTTGCGGTGTTTAACGACGGCCGCATCCAACAGCTTGCTGCGCCTGATGTTCTGTACGAAGAGCCCGAAAACAGCTTTGTAGCGCAATTCATTGGCGAAAATAACACGCTTGAAGGTGTTGTTCGGGAAATTCAAAATGGTCGCGCGCTTGTTCAGTTGGACAGCGGTGATTTGATCGATTGTAAACCCGTGAACGTTTCGGCACCAGGACAACGCACACGCGTTTCAATCCGCCCGGAACGTGTTGAGTTCCACAAAGAACGTCTAAGCCCCGATGCGCACCTGCTAAAGGCCGAGGTCATGGAATTCATCTACATGGGTGATATCTTCCGCACACGTTTGAAAGTGGCGGGAAATGATGAATTTATCATCAAATCGCGCAACGCACCTGATCAGGTCCGCCTGCAACCGGGCGAAACCATTGAAATTGGTTGGTTGGCAGAAGACTGCCGTGCGTTGGACGCATAAAGGAATATCGATCATACCCCGGTGCCGCTGGGGTATATCAATAAACGGGTTCGTCATAATGCCCGAGCTGCGAACCCACAACTAATCGGGTCACTTAGGGAGAATACAATGAAATTCACCAAAACACTTCTTGCAACCACTGCGTTGACTGTTGCTGCAGGTGCGGCACTGGCACAAGACATGACAATCGTGTCTTGGGGCGGCGCATACTCAAAATCACAGCTGAAAGCTTATCATGAGCCCTATTCAGCAAAGACCGGCGTAAATATTATCAATGACGACAGCTCTGCAGAAGCGGTTGCGAAATTGCGCGCGATGAACGAAGCGGGCAACATCACTTGGGACGTTGTTGACGTTGTTGCATCAGATGCGATCCGTCTGTGTGACGAAGGTCTTGCACTAGAAATCGATCCAGCGACACAATTGGCACCCGCGCCAGACGGAACATCCGCGGCTGACGATTTTGGTGATCTGCTCGTGTCTAGCTGCTTCATCCCACAAATCGTTTACTCGACAACATTCGGTTATCGCACAGATTTGGTTGGTGACACACCTCCATCCGACGTTTGCGCGGTTTTCGATCTAGAGACATACCCAGGCAAACGTTCTTTGGAAAAACGCCCAATCAACAACATGGAATGGGCATTGCTCTGTGACGGCGTTGCGAAATCCGACGTCTATGACGTTTTGGCAACCGACGAAGGCCAAAACCAAGCGCTGGCGAAACTTGACACAATCAAGGACAGCGTCGTTTGGTGGTCAGCAGGTGCAGACACACCACAATTGTTGGCAGATGGCGAAGTCATCATGGGTTCGACATACAACGGTCGCTTGTTCAGCGTTATCGAAGAGCAAAAACAACCCGTTGCGATGCTATGGGATGCACAGGTATTTGACCTTGACGGTTGGATCATTCCAGCAGGCCTAAGCGAAGAGCGTAAGCAGCGTGCACTAGACTACATCTACTTTGCGACAGACACACAGCGTCTAGCAGACCAAGCGAAATACATTTCCTATGGTCCAGCACGCGCGTCTTCTGCGCCATTGGTTGGCAAGCACGCAGATTTGGGCATCGAAATGGCACCACATATGCCAACAGATCCAAACAACGCGAAAAACACATTCTTGTACAACTATGAATTCTGGGCCGACTATCGTGACGATATCGACGCAAAATTCCAAGCATGGTTGGCACAATAATTTGTGACACGACGAAGGGGCGTATTTTTACGCCCCTTTTTCATCTGCATTTTGCAGAACATTGAATTTCCGGGGACAAAAATGACTGATAGCAGTGCGCACCAACCGATGATTGCCGCCGATGGTTTGCCATTAAAAAAATCGCTGGCTCGATCCTTGCGGCGCGAAAAAACCCGCGCACTTTTGTTGATCGCACCCTTGCTTGTTTTTGTGCTCTTGACCTTTATTTTCCCGATTGGATCGATGCTGTTCCGATCGGTCGAGAACGAAATTGTATCAAATATCCTGCCCCGCACAGTGGTCGAGCTTGAAAATTGGGACGCCACATCGGGTGAATTGCCTGACGAAGCCGTTTTTGCGGCGTTTGTCGCTGATTTTGTGGTCGCTGTCGAAGAAAAGAACCATACCCGTCTGGGATCGCGTTTGAATTACGAAAGCAGCGGAATGTCATCGCTGTTCCGAAAGTCGGGCCGCAAGGTCGCAAAATGGAATCCCGAAACGGATGGGCCATTCAAGGAAAAGCTGATTAAAACTGATAAAGGCTGGGGCGACCCTGAGACATGGGCAATCATCAAAACCCATTCGGGCAAATACACCAACGGCTATTTCCTAAATGCTGTGGACATGCAGCGCACGCAAAACGGCATCGAAGCACAGCCTGAAAGCAAACAAATCTTGATCAAGCTATTCTTGCGGACGGTCAAGATGTCGCTGATCATCACCGCAAGCTGCATTTTGCTGGGCTATCCCGTCGCGTGGATATTGGCCAACCTGCCCAGTCGTTCGGCCAACCTTTTGATGATTTTGGTGTTGTTGCCGTTTTGGACATCCCTTTTGGTACGCACATCCGCGTGGAAAGTGATGTTGCAAAACCAAGGGGTGATCAACGATACGCTTGTGTGGTTGGGTCTTGTGTCCAATGACGCACGGCTAGAAATCATCAACAACCAATTCGGCACAATTGTTGCGATGACGCATATCCTGTTGCCGTTCATGATTTTGCCGATGTATTCGGTTATGCAAACCATCCCACCAACTTACCTTCGGGCCGCAAAATCGCTAGGCGCCACAAACTGGATCGCATTTTGGCGCGTCTATTTCCCACAGTCTATTCCAGGCATCGGCGCAGGCTCTATCTTGGTGTTCATTCTGGCGATCGGGTATTACATCACGCCAGAAATCGTTGGCGGCACCGAAGGCGTGTTTATTTCGAACCGGATTGCCTATCATATTTCATCATCGCTTAACTGGGGCCTTGCGGCCGCGTTGGGTGCAATTTTGCTGGTGGTCGTATTGGTCCTGTATTGGGCCTATGACAAAATCGTCGGCATCGACAACGTAAAATTGGGGTAAAGACAATGTCACTTGTGACACCAATCTCTCGCAAACCGTTATCCTTTGTTATCCCAACCGTTGGTGGTTTGGGTGCGTTGATCGGGCTGTTTATCGGAACCTCGTTTGGATCTGGGCTGGTCGGCGTTGTTGGCGGTGCGGTTGCGCTGATGCTATTGGCGCTAATCTACATCACGGTTTTGCGAAACGAAAAAATGGCGCGCTGGATAAACCGTCTGGGCATGGCGGCGCTTGGGTTCCTTTATGGGGGTGCATCAGGTTTGGTTTTGGGCCTCTTTGCAGGTCAGATCACGATCTGGTTCATCTATTGGCTTTATGAAGGGCGCTATCGCCAATCACTTTTGCCCTATCTGACCTCGGGTCAGGTGCTGTGGCACTACACCTTCCGCGTGATCTGTGGGGCGATTTTCATCTTTTTGATTACGCCCATTTTGGTTGTGATGCCGTTGTCATTCAATGCGCAGGATTTCTTTACGTTCACGCCTGAAATGTTGCGCCTTGATCCAGACGGCTATTCGCTCAAGCATTACATGGACTTCCTTGGTCTACGCGAAGATTCAAACGGGGAATGGCTGCGTTCATTTTCGAATTCATTGCTTATCGCACCGATTGCTACGATTTTGTCGGTTACACTGGGAACGCTTGCGGCGATTGGACTTAGCCAAAGCCACGTTCCCGCAAAACGCGCGATCATGGCGATCTTGATTTCACCGATGATCGTGCCGCTGATTATTTCGGCCACAGGCATGTTCTTTTTCTATTCATCCATGGGTAACTGGATGGAAGATACACTCGGTCTGAACAAAAATTTTGTTGGCTATGTAAAAGTGGTCCTGGCACACGCTGTCTTGGGTATCCCGTTCGTCATTATTACCGTGACGGCAACTTTGGTCGGATTTGACCGATCCTTGACCCGCGCAGCCGCAAACATGGGTGCGGACCCTGTAACAACCTTTTTCCGTGTGCAAATGCCACTGATCCTGCCGGGTGTGATTTCTGGCGGCCTGTTCGCATTCATCACATCATTCGACGAAGTGGTTGTGGTCATGTTTATCGGATCTGCCAGCCAAAAGACATTACCATGGCAAATGTTCCTTGGCCTGCGTGAACAGATCAGCCCGACCATTTTGGCGGTTGCCACCATTTTGGTGGCCTTGTCCATCGCCCTTCTGGTGACATTGGAAATGTTGCGCCGCCGATCAGAACGCTTGCGCGGCATGTCGCCCAGCTAAAACAAAACACAGACAATGATATCAGCGCTGTCCAAAACGGGCAGCGCTTTTTATTTGGGCTTTCGCATCAAACCCAATGGACAAAACAAAATTGATCCGCTTTGATCATCCCAAAAAGGTACGCCATGAAAACAGCACTTATTACACACGCAGACTGTTTGACCCATGTAACGCCCCCGGGACACCCTGAACAGGTCGCGCGTTTGCAGCACATTTTACATGCGTTGGAACCGCTTGATTTGAACCGCGTCACCGCACCATTGGCGGCGGATGACGATTTGGTGCGCGTCCATCCCCAATCCTATATCGATATGCTGCGCGATGCGTTGCCAACAGACGGTTTCAAGCAATTGGATGGTGATACGCATATGTCGCCTGGATCATTGGATGCAGCATACCGCGCCGCAGGTGGTGTCATTCGTGCGGTCGATATGGTCATCAGAGGCGATGCGCCAAACGCATTTGTCGCGGTGCGCCCGCCCGGTCATCATGCCGAAACTGAAACGCCAATGGGGTTTTGCCTGTTTGGCAATGTCGCATTAGGTGCAAAACATGCGTTGGATTTTCATGGCCTATCCCGGGTCGCTGTTGTTGATTTTGACGTGCATCATGGCAATGGCACCCAAGATTTACTGTGGGACGAACGGCGCGCCCTGACAATCACCAGCCAACAAATGCCATTATGGCCTGGCACTGGCAGACGGGACGAAACAGGCGCCTATTACAATGTGATCAACATTCCCCTGCCCCAACACAGCGATGGCGCCCACATGCGTCAGGTCTATCAGGCCGAAGTATTTCCAAAACTTCGCGATTTTAAGCCTGAGCTTATCTTAATTTCCGCAGGCTTTGATGCCCATCGCGACGATCCACTGGCCGAATTGAACTGGGACACCGATGATTTCGCATGGCTTGCCCAAGAAATTTGCGCAATCGCTGCCACAATCTGCCAAGGGCGGGTGGTATCGGTCTTAGAAGGTGGTTATGATTTGGCTGCATTGGCGGCATCTGCCAAAGCACATGTTGAACAATTATGCGAGGCCGCTAAATGACAGATACAGCCATCGAAGAAATGACATTCGAACAAGCAATGTCCGAACTGGAACGCGTCGTAGGCCAACTAGAACGCGGCGACGTGGCGTTGGATGATTCTATCCGCCTTTATGAACGCGGTGCTCTTTTGAAAAAACGCTGCGAAGCCAAGCTGAAAGAAGCCGAAGAAAAAGTTGCCGCAATCACCCTAGATGGGTCGGGACAACCGACAGGCACGACACCCGTCGAAGGTCTATAAATGTTTCGCGCCAATCTTACGGCCTGTGCGGATGCGGTCCAAGATCATTTGAACGCACAGCTGAATGGTTACGGGGATACGCCTGTGGTGCAGGCGATGCGCTATACCTTGCAGGGTGGCAAACGGATGCGCGCGTTTTTGGTAATGGAAAGCGCACGCCTGTTTGATGTTCCACACGATCGTTCAATCTGGCCCGCCACGGGGATTGAAGCGATCCATGCCTATTCCTTGGTCCATGATGATTTGCCGTGTATGGACGACGATGATTTGCGCCGTGGCCGTCCGACACTGCACAAAAAATGGGACGAAGCGACGGCGGTTTTGGCGGGCGATGCCCTACAAACCTTTGGCTATGAACTGACTTTATCCCCAAAGACAGGCGACGCCGAGGTGCGGGCGCATCTGGCTTTGGCGCTTGCGCAGGCTGCGGGCGCGCAAGGCATGGTGCTGGGCCAAGCGTTGGATATCGCGGCAGAAACGGCAACCGCACCGCTGACGCTTGATGAAATTACGGAATTACAACAAGGCAAAACAGGTGCGTTGATTTCCTATTCGGCGCGCGCAGGTGCCATTATGGCCAAGGCAGACGATCGTCCATTGGCCGACTACGCACGCGCTGTTGGTCTCGCTTTTCAAATTGCAGACGATATTTTGGATATTGAGGGCGATCCAGAAAAAGCTGGCAAACGTCTGAACAAGGACGAAGCGGCAGGCAAAGCCACCTTTGTATCATTACTTGGCATGGACACCGCAAAGCATCGCGCAAAATCACTCATCCAAGATGCCTGCGACGCGATATCCCAGTACGGCCCCAAGGCAGAGAACTTGCGAGACTTGGCAAATTTCGTTATTTCACGCGACAGCTAACGCAAAGGACAGTGAATGACGGACCGCCCGTTGACCCCAATGCTGGACAAGATCACCGCGCCACATGATTTGCGCGCTCTGTCGGACGCACAATTAACGCAGGTCGCCAAAGATCTGCGGGCAGAAACCATTTCCGCCGTCTCTGAGACAGGCGGACATTTGGGCGCGGGCTTGGGTGTCGTCGAATTGACCGTTGCATTGCACGCAGTCTTTGACACCCCGAAAGACAAAATCATTTGGGACGTTAGCCACCAAACCTATCCGCATAAAATCCTGACTGGGCGGCGCGATCGCATCCGCACCCTGCGCCAACGCGGTGGGTTAAGTGGGTTCACCAAGCGCAGTGAAAGCGCTTATGATCCGTTTGGCGCGGCCCATTCCAGCACATCGATTTCCGCAGCCTTGGGGTTTTCCACCGCGCGTGATCTAGGCGGCAGCTGCGACAGCGGCTTGGGCGATGCCATCGCGGTCATAGGCGACGGCGCTATGACGGGCGGCATGGCCTATGAAGCGATGAACCACGCAGGCCATTTGAAAAAACGTCTTTTCGTGATTTTGAATGATAACGAGATGTCCATCGCGCCGCCGGTGGGCGCATTGTCGTCCTATCTGTCACAGCTCTATGCAGGCGCCCCGTTCCAAGATCTAAAAGAGGCCGCCAAAGGCGCAGTTAGCTTTTTGCCCGAACCCTTTCGCGAAGGGGCCCGCCGCGCCAAAGATATGCTAAAGGGCATGGCCGTCGGCGGTACCTTGTTCGAAGCTTTGGGCTTTTCCTATGTTGGGCCAATCGACGGCCACGATATGAACCAACTGTTGCCCATTCTGCGCACGGTGAAAGACCGTGCAACGGGACCGATCCTGATCCATATCATCACCAAAAAGGGCAAAGGATACGCCCCGGCCGAGGCCGCGATCGATCGCGGCCATGCCACCGCGCGGTTTGATGTCCTGACCGGAAAACAGCACAAGGCACCATCCAACGCCCCGTCTTATACCCGCGTTTTTGCCGATGCCCTGTTGAAAGAGGCCGCAGCCGATCATCGCGTCTGTGCAGTAACGGCCGCGATGCCCGATGGAACGGGTCTCAATCTATTTGCGGAACGCTATCCATCGCGGTGTTTTGACGTTGGGATCGCCGAACAACACGGTGTCACCTTTGCCGCCGCACTGGCCGCCGGTGGGATGAAGCCGTTTTGTGCGATTTACTCCACGTTCCTGCAACGCGGGTATGATCAGGTCGTCCATGACGTGGCCTTGCAAAACCTGCCAGTACGCTTTGCAATTGATCGCGCCGGTTTGGTCGGTGCCGATGGCGCCACCCATGCGGGCAGCTTTGACATCGCCTATATGGCCAACCTGCCAAATATGGTTGTAATGGCCGCCGCAGATGAGGCTGAGCTAACCCATATGGTTGCGACCGCCGCCGCCTATGACGATGGACCAATCGCGTTCCGTTATCCCCGTGGCGAAGGCGAAGGCATAGACATCCCCGACCGTGGTCAGGTACTGCCCATTGGCAAGGGTCGCATTGTTCAATCTGGGAAAGGCGTTGCAATCTTATCTTTTGGCACACGCCTTGGCGAAGTCATCAAAGCCGCAGAATCTCTTGCCGCTAAGGGGATTACCCCGACAATCGCGGACGCGCGCTTTGCCAAACCGTTAGATCGCGACATGATCCTGGGCTTGGCATCAGATCATGACGTTCTCATCACCATCGAAGAAGGCGCGGTCGGCGGCTTTGGCAGCCATGTGATGCAACTTTTAACCGACGCAGGCGCGCTGGATACAGGAGTGTTAAAGATGCGGTCCATGGTATTGCCCGATGCCTATATCGATCATGGCAGCCCACGTGACATGTACGCCGATGCAGGCCTAAACGCTGAACATATCGAGGCAAAAGTTCTAGCGCTGTTAGGCATTACCCAGCTGAGCGCATCACTTTAACGCGGTTTGTAAATCCTTTGACGCTTGTTGCGCCAGCATCGCCACATCGGACACACCCGCCACAAAACGATAGCCAAGCGCGCGCAGATCGGCCCAATCACGCCCCGCGCTACAGACGGTCGCCAAAGGCATATTTGCGGCGTTGGCGGCTGTTTCGATCCGCGCAAATAGCGCCATGACCTCGGGGGCATCCAGGCGTTCTAAGTACCCTGCAGAGGCACCCAGATCATTCGGGCCTACAAAGATCGCATCAATCCCATCGACCGCACAAATGGCTTCAATCTGATCAACAGCGTCGATGTGTTCACATTGTAACATAATGGTTAGATCGTGATCCGACGTCTGCAGCGCATAGGCCGTATCCGCACCCCAATGTGACCCACGCACCACGGTCGCTGCATATCCACGATGGCCGCGTGTCGGGTAATAAAACGCAGAAACCACATGACGTGCGTGTTCGGCTGTATTGATCATCGGGATGATGAAATTCTTGAACCCACGGTCCAAGGCCCGTTTGATCATCGCATCATCGGCGTCAGGCAAACGCAAAATTGGCGTACCGCCCGCCGACACAATCGCGCGGGAAATATCCACCCAATCCTCTAGTGTGCCGGCCCCATGTTCGCCATCAATAATGATATTTTTCCACCCAAAATGAACCAAAACTTCGGCCGCGTTGGCGGACCCAAGCTGTGACCACGCGCCAACGGCCATCGTCCCCGTGCGCAGTGCATTTTTGAAATTGTTCATGTGACCCTCTTGCGGACATTACAGGATCAAGATTGACCTTTTTCGGGTCGTTGTCCATCAAAAGGATCAATAGATGCCAAGGTCATTCTGCCGCTTGGATTTCCCCATTTTCGATTTGTTCGCGTTCGATGCTTTCAAACAAGGCTTTGAAATTGCCTTCACCAAATCCATCATCGCCCTTGCGTTGGATAAATTCGAAAAATATCGGTCCAACGACGGTTTTGGAAAAAATCTGTAGCAATATCTTGGTTTCGCCGCCGTCCACGACACCTTCGCCGTCAATCAGGATACCGTGCCGCTTCATGCGATCGATCGGTTCTTGGTGCCCAACCACGCGGTCATGACTTAGGTCGTAATAGGCATCGGGCGGAGGCGGCATATAGGCAATGCCATTTGCCGCAATCGTGTCGGTGCTATGATAAATATCGTTCGAACCCACCGCGATATGTTGAATGCCTTCGCCTTTGTATTTCTTAAGATAGGCCACGATCTGCCCCGTTTCGCCGCGGTCTTCGTTGATTGGGATGCGAATGCGACCACATGGCGACGTCAAAGCGCGGCTAAACAGCCCGGTAAATTTGCCTTGGATGTCAAAGAACCGAATTTCACGGAAATTGAACAGATCACCATAAAATTTGAACCATTTGTCCATGTTCCCACGGAATACGTTATGCGTCAGGTGATCCAAATAATAAAATCCTACGCCGCGTGGTTTCGATTGCGCGATCCAATTGAATTCATAGTTATAGGGCGACGTATTGTAATATTGATCGGTGAAATAAATCAG
>RFZH01000050.1 GCA_009920815.1 Paracoccaceae bacterium | reverse complement strand
CCAACGCGTTACTTTATCGCCAACGGCCCAAACGATGCCTGATGCGTCAGAACCTGCGATATGGTAATCGGCGCCATGTCCATCAAACGGTGAAATCGGAATACCAAGACCAGCCCAGATCCCGTTATAGTTCACCCCGGCAGCCATGACCAAAACCAAAACTTCGTGGCTATCCAATGTTGGGGTATCAACCACCTCGATTTGAAAAGACTTGTCAGGCTCACCATGGCGTTCACGACGAATAGCCCAGGCGTACATTTGCTTTGGCACGTAACCCAAGGGCGGCATTTCGCCGATTTCATAAAGATCTTTTTCAGGCGCATCGTAATGCGCGATGTTTATATTTGCGTCCAGGGCCATCGTCCTCTCCATCATTAATTTTGCCGCGATGCAGAATCGCTCTCTGCACCAAGGAATATTATTGGCCGCGCAATAATGCAACATTTTTAGGTATAATTTTGTAATTTTATAACCGAGCAGTTGCAGAAAATGTGGATCCGCGCCCAAAAATCATAATTAAGTTAAAAAATACAAAAGGTTGCAGAACGGGTGAATTCACCAGATCGCCAAACAATTACTGCCGCAATGCAGCGAATTGACAAAGTTATAAAATTCCAAGTATTAATCTTTTCAGGAAACTTTATTACCATAAGAGGTTCAACATGTCCCAAGCGACCAAAGATAGACCGTGGTTAATTCGTACATATGCTGGCCACTCGACCGCGTCTGCATCCAATGAACTGTACCGGTCAAATCTTGCAAAAGGGCAAACAGGGCTTTCTGTGGCATTCGATCTGCCCACCCAAACCGGATACGATAGTGATCATGAACTGGCCCGCGGTGAAGTGGGCAAAGTTGGTGTTCCGGTTTGTCACTTGGGCGACATGCGGACGTTGTTCGAACAGATCCCGCTAGAACAGATGAACACATCAATGACGATCAATGCGACCGCTCCGTGGCTTTTGGCCCTTTATATTTCGGTCGCCGAAGAACAAGGCGCCGATGTGTCCAACCTGCAGGGCACGGTCCAGAATGATTTGATCAAGGAATACCTGTCGCGGGGCACATATATCTGCCCGCCAAAACCTTCGTTAAAATTGATTGGGGATGTGGCGGAATATTGTTACCACAATGTACCAAAGTGGAACCCGATGAATGTGTGTTCTTATCACTTACAAGAAGCAGGCGCGACGCCAGAACAAGAATTGGCCTATGCTTTGGCGACCGCAGTAGCGGTTTTGGACGAATTAAAGCCGCGCGTGGATGCCGCGGATTTCCCCGCGCTTTGCGGTCGAATTTCATTCTTTGTCAACGCAGGCATTCGTTTTGTCACTGAGATGTGCAAAATGCGCGCTTTCGTTGACTTGTGGGATGAAATTCTGCGCGATCGGTATGGCGTCGACGATGCCAAGCATCGCCGTTTCCGATATGGTGTTCAGGTCAACAGCCTCGGCTTGACTGAACAACAACCGGAAAACAACGTTTATCGCATTTTGATTGAAATGCTGGCTGTGACGCTTTCGAAAAAGGCGCGCGCGCGCGCCGTTCAGCTGCCTGCGTGGAACGAAGCGCTCGGCCTACCCCGTCCATGGGATCAACAATGGTCAATGCGCATGCAACAAATCATGGCTTTTGAAACGGATCTGCTTGAATTTGACGATCTGTTTGATGGCAATCCCGCAGTTGATGCCAAGGTCGAAGCCCTTAAAAACGGTGCGCGCCATGAACTGGCTAATCTAGAGGGTATGGGCGGCGCGATCCAATCCATCGAATACATGAAATCACGTTTGGTTGACAGCAATGCTGATCGATTAAACAAAATCGAACGCAATGAAACGGTTGTCGTCGGTGTGAACAAGTTTACCAATGGCGAACCATCGCCCCTGACCGCCGGCGAAGGTGGCATCATGGTTGTCGATCCCGCAGTTGAGCAGGATCAGATAAATCGTCTTACGCAGTGGCGGGCAAACCGCGATCAAGCTGCCGTAAACGCGGCGCTTTTGGCGCTGCGCACCGCGGCGCAAAACGGTGAAAACGTAATGCCGCCGTCTATCGCGGCGGCAAAAGCAGGCGTCACCACAGGCGAATGGGCCGCGGAAATGCGCGCCGTCTTTGGTGAATACCGCGGACCAACCGGTGTTTCGCGAAGCGTGTCAAACAAGACCGAAGGCCTTGACGACATCCGTGACGCTGTCGACGCAGTGAGTAAAAAATTGGGCCGCCGCCTATCATTCCTCGTCGGCAAACCGGGATTGGATGGGCATTCAAATGGCGCAGAACAAATCGCTTTCCGCGCACGCGACTGCGGTATGGACATCAATTACGATGGTATCCGCCTCACACCTGATCAGTTGATCGAAGCGGCCAAGGAAAACAATCCACATGTGATTGGCTTGTCTATTTTATCAGGCAGCCACCTGCCGTTGGTGCAAGATGTTATTACAAAAATGCGCGCAAATGCATTGGATCACGTCCCGCTGATTGTCGGCGGTATCATCCCAGATGACGATGCAAAACGTCTGATCGAAATGGGCGTTGCCCGCGTCTATACACCCAAAGATTTTGAACTAAACACAATCATGATGGATATTGTTACTCTGGCCGACCCTCAGTCTATCGCAGCACAATAAAATTCATCTTTGCAAAATGCTTTGGCCAAAGGCGCCCACGCCTTTGGCCAATGGATTTGAGTATGTTTGCATATCGGCTATGCGCAAACCAAATGTTGAAAATCTTGCCTTTCTGCCGATATCTTTTCAATGCTAAGCCCGCTCTATTCAGAACTGGCTAGGTGCGCATCAAATGTTTCGCCAGCTTGGCGAAATCTTGTTATCGAAAACCCAGCGTTTTATGGACAATCAAATAGACGGCGCGGGCTATGTGACGGGTCTTGGGCAATACGGCGATATGCTGATCCGAAATTTACACGGACACCATACATGGGAAGACAGGTCCTATTTTCCTGAATTGTCACGCGCAGATCGACGATTTCAAGCGGGTCAAGAGCTTTTGGAGAGTGATCATTTAGAATTGGATAATCTCTTGGATGATATCACCCAAAGGTCAAATCGGGTCATAAAACTTTTCGATCTTGATCCATCGCAAATCAAAAACGACATTGGCCCGCTGCGTGAGGAGTTTGCCAAGCTATCGGTGTTTTTAAACCGTCACCTCACGGATGAAGAGGATCTAATCGTGCCAATTCTATTGCACCATAAGATGCGCGGCTAACGCCCCCCTTTTCTTTGCGGCGTTTCCTGATAGAGAATGAACTCAGAAGTTCACTTTATCAGGAAATCAAGCCGTGCCCCCAAAACCAACGCGTGCCAATTGGATTGCCATTTTATCCCTTGGATTAATTTGGGGTGGAACATTTATGGTCGTTTCCCTTGCTTTGCGGGGATATGGTCCGTTCACGGTCGCCTGCGCGCGAACCACACTTGGCGCGATTGCGCTGCTTAGCTTGATGATCGTGTTGCGGCGCCCGTTGCCCACACGTGATGCTTTGCTTGCGACTGCACTGATTGGTCCGCTAAATACGGCAATTCCATTCGCCCTTCTGGCATGGGGCCAGCAATATGTGCCCTCTGCATTCGCCGGTATTTCAATGGCCGTTTTGCCATTGCTGATCCTGCCCCTTGCGCATTTCTTTTCTGATGAAAAAATGTCGCTGCACAAATTTTATGGCGTCAGCTTGGGGTTTTTGGGCGCAGTGCTGTTAATCGGTCCAAGTGCCTTGGAAATTGGGCAAGGACATCACGCATTGGGGCAATTGGCCTGTTTGGGCGCGACGATGTGCTATGCAATTTCATCAGTTATGACGCGCAGGTGTCCCCCAATTGATTCAATTACATTGGCCGCGTTTACCCTCGTATTTGGGGCAATATGGATCATACCTGCCATGCTCTGGATTGAGGGTGTTCCCGAAATCAGCGATTTCAATAGCAGCCTAGCGATTTTGTTCTTGGGGTTTGTACCAACGGCCTTTGCAGCCTATTTAAGGGTTTCGGTCGTTCGAACGGCGGGATCCGTCTTTATGACCAATGTCAATTATCAAGTTCCCCTGTGGTCGGTCTTGTTCGGCACCTTGATCTTGGGTGAAACATTACCCTGGCGGTTCTTTGCAGCGTTAGCGATCATCCTGTGCGGATTGGTCATCAGCCAAGGCAAAAATCCAATCCGCGTCTTGGTAAACCGCGCCTAATCTAGGCCGCGGTTGCCTTTTGGATCACATCGACCACGTCATTTACAACGGTGTTAAGCAATACATCATCTTCACACTCGGCCATGACACGGATCAATGGCTCGGTCCCAGATTTTCGGATCAAAAGACGCCCGCTTGACTGCAATCGCGTTTCCGCATCAGCGATTGTCGCTTTAACCGCATCCATATCCAAGGGGGTTTGTCCTGCCTGAAAACGGACATTCTTTAACAATTGTGGAACAGGATCAAACACGGCCGCCAATTCAGACGCCTTTTTGCCAGTGCGCACCATTTCAGCCAAAAATTGTAGACCAGCCATCAAACCATCGCCCGTCGTCGAATAATCGGTCATTACAATATGGCCAGATTGTTCGCCACCAAGGTTAAAACCACCCACGCGCATACGTTCGACGACATAGCGATCCCCAACGGCCGTGCGTTCCAAACCGATGCCTTGCGCCGATAAAAACCGTTCAAGGCCAAGGTTTGACATGACGGTCGCGACCAAAGCGTTTCCTGACAATCGGCCTTCGCTCGCCCAGCGCGATGCCATCAGACCCATAATTTGATCGCCGTCCGCCACAGTACCGGCTTCGTCGACGATGACCACGCGGTCGGCATCACCATCCAGACATATCGCAACATCGGCACCATGCGCGACAACCATTTCCGCCGCTGTTTGCGGTTTGGTCGATCCGCACCCTTCGTTGATATTTTTGCCATTCGGTGCAGTGCCGACAGGGATCACATCTGCACCAAGTTCCCATAACACTTCGGGGGCGGCGCGATACCCTGCGCCGTTTGCACAATCTATGACAACTTTAATACCATTTAAATTCATACCGGATGGAAAGGACGATTTAACCCGTTCGAGATAGCGATATCGCCCGTCATCAACACGTTTGGCCCGCCCGATATTTTCGGGCATCGCTAATTCAACGCCCTCATCAATCAACTTTTCAATCTCTAACTCTGCTTCATCAGAAAGTTTATAGCCATCTGGACCAAAGAATTTGATGCCATTGTCGTGATGTGGATTATGGCTGGCCGAAATCATGATCCCAAAATCAGCCCGCATTGAGGGCGTCAACAGACCAACTGCCGGCGTCGGAACAGGCCCCAGCAAAAGAACGTTCATACCGGTCGATGTCAGACCCGCTGTCAAAGCATTTTCGAACATATAACCCGAAAGCCGCGTGTCTTTGCCAATCACGACACGATGCGCTTGGGATCCATCGCGACGAAAATATCGTCCAGCTGCGGCACCGATTTTTAACGCCATCTCAGCCGTCATTGGATAGGCATTTGCCAAGCCACGCACACCATCGGTCCCGAAATATTTACGCCCCATGCCACTCTCCTGTTTGTACGGCCTGCCAAAGGGCAAATGCCTGTTTTGTTTCAGCCACGTCATGCACGCGGAAAATCTGCACCCCTTGTTCCAAAGCTGCCAGTGCAACCGCAATAGACCCTGCCATACGGTCCTGTGCATTTGGCGCATTCCCAATTGTTTTTATCATGCCCTTGCGCGACACGCCCAAGAGGATGGGAACACCCAAACTGTGAAACACACCTATTTGATTGAGCAATTGTAGGTTATGGTCAAGCGTTTTACCAAACCCAATTCCGGGATCGGCAATGATTTGCGAACGCGACACTCCACAGGCAACCAAGCGATCAATTTGTGTTTCAAGAAAGTCATAAACATCTGCGACAACGTGATCATACTGTGGGTTTACCTGCATCGTTTTGGGGTCGCCTTGCGCATGCATGACACAAACGGGCGCGTTATGTTTGGCGCAAGTGGGCATCAGTTCGCGGTCAAACGTAAATCCTGACACGTCATTGATGATCCCTGCCCCCACCTTTAACCCCGCCTGCGCCACCTCTGCCTTACGGGTATCCAATGAAATCGGTGCGTTCATTTCGGCCACAAGCCGTGCAATCACCGGTGCAACACGGCTGATTTCAACGTCAGCGGGGACAAGATCCGCACCAGGACGCGTAGACTCGCCGCCGATATCAATGATATTGGCCCCAGCCGCGTGCATCGCTTTGCCGTGCTGTACTGCGATATCAACCGCTTGAAATGCGCCGCCGTCAGAAAAGCTGTCTGGCGTGACGTTTAATATGCCCATGATCACCGGCTTTGTAAAATCTAGCCCAGCGATAGGCGCCCGTTTGTGGTGCCATCTGTGCATGATTTCAGAGGGGACATCACAGATATCAACCACATGTGATCCTGCGTCACGTGTGAACACTTCGGCACGGTCAAACCACAGGCGCGTCGCGGCGAATTGAACAGCATCCGCGGACAGGGCATGACGTGCGGATAGTATAGGTCGATAATATCGTTTCATGTGCTGCCTCGTGGGATGACGATAACACTGCAGCACTTATATGTGTTCTGCGCCTAGGTCCACATGTGACATCGGAATTTCAGAGACACAAGACACCGCACAATCTACAAAAGTTATTGCCCGCGCTTTTATCATTTGGGCCAACCAAATTGAATATTCATGCGCTTTTTCGGCATCTGCAAGTGGTGGTATTACCGCATCTAGGATCATTTTCGAGGGCGCCCAAATTGAAATGAGCCCATGTTTCATCGACCAATCCAATTCTGTTTTGGTGGATACCACACGGCATCGGCCATCAATCGCGGCCAATGCCCATGCATTTTGATCAATTGACAATAAATCAACCGTTCGCTGCGCAATTGCTGAGGCCACAGTCAAACGTGGGACTTCAGGCATCCCCAGTGTCAAAACCACAGGCTCTTTTTGATTTGCAAGTTCATCCAACCATTGCGCCATATTTTCAGACTTAATTGCGATATTGGATAAAAAGATAACGCGCGGCTGCGCGGCATGATGTGGTTCAGTTTTTGGATCTGCACAAAGTGCATCACGCACGATTTCTACGCCAAGGGCGCCTGGACCTCTGTCCAATTTTTCGACGCGTACAAAGACGCGTGCTGCGATCGGCTCTTCCAAAATGCGCGAAGCGACCCGCTCTGCAACTGTCTCTAACAGGTTAAGACGTTCATGTTCTAAAGCCGCATCAATTGCGTCTGTGACCGTGTCATAGGAAAGAATGCGATCAACATCATCCTCTAATGCGCCCTGCGGCGGGTTGACTTCGACAACGACGTTAAACCTTACGCGCTGTTCGACGCCGCGTTCATGTTGAAATGCACCAATTTCGACAGAAACGGTGTAATCACGAACTGAAATACGATCGAATGGATTTGGCTTTTGGTCTGACATAGAGCGTTCAATGGGGTGTGCAAAAGCAAGCTTAATTTCGTCTAACACAAAATGACCTTATACTGTGGTAAGTTTCTTTCACCCTATAGCCGCAATTCTCGAATGACTAGTTGGATGAAACGACAATTGGTTGCCGATAAAAGACATGACTGCCTATTTTTGCCGTTTTAGGAAACTTACGCGCCCATGAGGGCCGTACACTGGTCGTATGATAATGGGTCGCGCCCTTTGTCAAATTCCGTGGCAAGCCATCCATCACCAAACGCGCGATCTTGGCAACACGTTCATAAGCGGATTGTTCATTGATAATTTCGGCACGGCCATCACAGGTATAGGTGAATTGACATGCAAATTTGCGTCCTGTGCCTTGGTTGATTACCCCACAAACTGAATCTGGATAGGCTGGGCTATCAACACGGTTCAAAATCACTTCGGCAACAGCGACCTGTCCCTTGATGCTTTCGCCCCTTGCTTCGAAATATAACGCTTCGCTTAGGCATTGCCACTGCTTTCCGCCATTGGCCCGCGGAAGTGCCGCGATATAATCAGCACTGTAGATATCTTTTCGCTTGACGTTCTTTGATCCGAAAAGGCCGATCAATTTTGTTTGATCGATTTTTGATGTTTGCTCAGCACTAAAGGACATGATCTCTTGAACAGGATCCTGCAGCAATTCAGCCATAGCAAACTTAGGCGCACATACTAGCGCGACGACCGCAAAAAACCGCATCATCGTAAAACCCTTTCCCCGCGCCCAGTGCGCAATTAGGTTCACTCTTGACCACATCATCGTGGCCTAAGCAAAAATGATCTTATTTTGACGATCAGCCGTTAGCCAATTTTCTCTGATATTGCAAGTTGAGCGGCGGCAAGACGCGCAATCGGCACACGGAATGGCGAACATGACACATAATCTATGCCAATTTTGCGACATAACGCGATGGATTCGGGGCTGCCGCCGTGTTCGCCACAAATTGAAATGACGATGTCAGGTCGCTCCCGTCGGGCGCGTTCAACGCCGATTCGCAGCAGTTCGCCAACGCCTTCGGCATCCAAAACATGGAACGGATCCTCAGGAAAAACACCCTGTTTTACATAGGTCGACATAAACCGCCCAGCGTCGTCACGTGACAGTCCATAGGTCATCTGGGTCAAATCGTTTGTTCCAAAACTCAGGAATTTGGAATTCAGCGCAATATCATCCGCGCGCAACGCGGCACGTGGTGTTTCGACCATAACACCCAAGCGATAATCAAAGCTTTGTCCCGTTTCGGTTCGGACCGCAGCGGCAATCGCGTCAACCCGCGTCTTGACCAATTCGACCTCGCGTTTGGCACTGACCAAGGGGATCATTATTTCAGGCACAACTGGCGCACCATCTTTGCTTGCTTCGATTAGGTCAAGTAATCCCGCACGGTCTGAGGGTAAAAATTCATGCAATGGCGGATCAAACAATCGAATACAGACCGGAAGCCCCTGCATAATCCTGAACAACTCGATGAAATCTGCCCGCTGCATTGGCAGCAAACGATCCAACACTGCACGGCGATCCATAGCAGAGTCTGAAAAAATCATTTCACGCATCACCGTCAAGCGATCAGCGTCGAAAAACATATGTTCGGTGCGGCACAATCCAATGCCATGTGCATTGAAATTGCGTGCCGTCTGCGCGTCGCTAGGTGTATCCGCGTTGGCGCGTACTTTGATATCGCTAATATCTTCGGCCCACGTCAACAGTGTCTGGAATGTATCATCCAGCGCTGCCTCGATCATGGGTGGCGTGCCATCCAGAATTTGGCCATTTGTACCATCGACAGTGATAATATCCCCATCTTTAAGGATGCGGCCATCTGGCAAGGTCAGTCTTCGTTTGTTCATCTGGAACCGTATCGAAGACGCCCCCACGACGCAGGGCAAACCAATTCCGCGCCCGATCACTGCCGCATGGCTGGTCATACCTCCGCGTTCAGTCAAAACCGCGCTTGCCGCGTGCATCCCACGGATATCTTCGGGACTGGTTTCGCGACGTACCAAAACACATGCTTCGCCGCGCGACGCGCTGGCTTGTGCCGCCTCGGCGCTAAAGACGATTTTACCAGATGCCGCGCCCGGACTTGCCGCGACGCCTGTGGCTAAAATATCCCGCGGCGCTTCGGGATCAACTTGGCGGTGCAATAATTCCCCCAAAGCGCGCGGTTCTATGCGCATGACCGCCTCTTCTTTGGTGATGATCCCATCTTGCGCCAATGAAACCGCAATACGGACCGCAGCGCGGGATTTTCGTGCCACCCGCACACCGTCCAAAATATGCAACTCTCCATCCTGAATGGTGAATTCAATTTGCATTTCTTCGCGCAGTTTGCGGCGCATCAATTGCGCATGCGACACAAGCTTTTGATATATTGCCGGTGCGTTTTCCTCTAGCGAGGGGCCACGCGCGTCGCGGGTAAGATACAATGCACCTTTTGTTTGCTCCAGCGCTTCGCGCCCTTGGCTTTGGGTACGATAGCGTCCCGTGATCTGGGACGCACCCGTATCAGAATTCACAAGCTGTAATACGCCAGACCCACATTTCCCATGACCCAGACCAAAGGCCATTTTTTGGACCACCAATCCCAAACCTGCATCCGCTGGTGCGCCTTTGGCTTGACGCAATAAGCGTGCAGAGGTCCCATCCCACGCACGCGCCATCGAGCGCAATACCTCGGCCAATTGCGTGGCGATATCTTGCGGAAACTCTTCGTCGGTTTCATCTTCATAGGCCCGCAACGCCTCGCGCATCGCGGTTTCATCAGTGCCTGTGATGTGATCAAACATATCTGGGTCAAGGCGCGCGACGTTCACCGAATAAGACTGAATAAAGCGCAAATATAACTCTGCAGCTGCCGTGGCACCTAATTCCTTGGACAGCTCGGAAAACCGGTCTGAATTCATCCCGATATTCAAAATGGCTGACGGGCCACCCCAATCAGGGCTTTCGGACGATGGGCGAACGCACAACAGGTCATCAGGATCAAAGTGGCCCAAAATTGCACCAAGATCAGGCAGCTCGCCAGATGCAATCGATTTGATCGCATCAAATGACAGCGCAACTGTTGTTGGCACAGGCAAATCAAGACGCAAAAGACGTTGCAAACATTTCGCACGACCCCCATGTGTTGGGGTCGCGATTGGCGCGCTAGGCGTTATCAATGAATATTTTGAGGTATCTTGCTGCAATGCGGCATTCCTTTATGTATTCGCAGAATACTTAGAAAGACCTGATTTACAAGAAAATAATGGGAACATGGCATTTTGACCATGTTCCCAAAGGGATAAGCTTAACCTTCGACCTTGGTAAGGTCAGCAACCGATGAACAAATGCTGCGGATGCGGCTTAGCAAATTCAGGCGATTTCTGCGCACAATCTCATTGTCCGAGTTGATTTGAACAGCCTCAAAAAAGGCATCCACCGACGCCCGCAAACCTGACATCGTGGTCATAGCGGTTGCAAAGTCTTCTTGCGCCAAGGCTGACTGAATTTTAGGCTCAGCTGTATCGAGTGCGGCAAACACCGCCGTTTCCACGTCGCTTTCGGCAAATTTAACGTCCGCACCAAATGAATATTCGACACCGTCTTTTTCTTCGGCCTGCGTCAAAATGTTGTTCGCACGCTTGAACGCTTGAACAAGGTTAACACCATCATCGGTTGACAATACCGCACCTAATGCTTCGGCGCGTTTTACCAGCAATGTGATGTCGTCATTGCCATCCATCGCAATACAGGCATCAATCACATCATGGCGCACACCACGATCACGCAAGAACACTTTAAGACGATCGTGGAAGAATGCTAAGAGATCAGCCGTAAGTGCATCGCAGGGTAAAGAAGGATCGATTGCACCAATATGAGCGGCGATCACATCTGTCAGAGTCAGGCGCACATTATTTTCCAACAGCAAACGAATGACCCCTAAGGCCGCGCGGCGTAAAGCGAACGGATCCTTTGAACCTGTCGGTTTTTCATCAATGGCCCAGAACCCCGCCAGGGTGTCCAGTTTATCGGCCAAGGCAACCGCAACCGAAACAGGCGCAGTTGGCACATCATCTGATGGGCCTAGTGGGGAATAATGATCTTGGCACGCCTGTGCCACAGCTTCGGGTAAGCCTGCAGCAGTGGCGTAATAGCGGCCCATCAATCCTTGTAACTCTGGAAATTCATAGACCATTTCAGAGGATAAATCCGCCTTGGACACTTGGGCGGCCAAAGATGCCTGTTCAACCGCGGCACCGACCAACGGCGCAAGCGTTGCGGCCATCGCCGCAATGCGATCAATCCTAGCTTTTTGACTGCCTAGTTTATTGTGGAAGGTGACGTTGGATAAACGATCTGTCCATGCGGTCAAACCATCGCCTTTGGCAACGCGCAAATCATTTTCCCAAAAGAACTTGGCATCTGACAACCGCGCCGACAGAACCTTTTGGTTGCCCGCCAAGATAGTTGCCCCTTGGTCCCGGGTTTCGCGGTTGGCAACTGTGATAAATCGTTCGATACGTCCCGTTTTTGGGTTACGAACGGAAAAGAATTTCTGATGCTCTTTCATCGAGGTTTGCAGAACTTCGGGGGGCAGATCCAAAAATTCATCTGCAATCTTACCCATTAAAACGACCGGCCATTCAACCAAGCCAGCAACCTCTGCCAACAGGCCGCGATCATCAACCACCTCTAAGCCATTCGCAAAGGCCATGTTTGTTGCGTCCTGCCAAATCATTTCTTGACGTTCGGTCGGATCCAAAATCACATGCGCGCGCTTAAGCTTGGCGGCATAATCGTCAAAACCCGAGACCGCGAAGGATCCGTTTGACATAAATCGATGCCCTTGGGTTTTGTCACCCGCAATAATGCCATCTATGTCCAAGGCAACCGGCGTTGTTCCCGACTCGTCGGACAAAATGCAAATGATCGAGTGTAATGGACGCACCCAACGCAAAGACCCACTGCCCCAGCGCATGGATTTTGGCCAAGGGAAATTGCGGATCGTATTTTCTAAAACCTCGGCGATGATGTCCGCCGCGGGGCGACCAGGTTTTTCGACAACCGCAAAATAAACCTGTCCTTTTTTCTCGTCCCGGATTTCCAATTGGTCTTTGGTTAGACCCGCACCACGCAAAAAACCTTCGATGGCTTGTTCGGGCGCATCAACACGCGGACCTTTGACAACGAGCGCGACCCCGCGCGTAAAGGAGCTGACGTCTTTGATACCATCGACGACCGGAATAACGATGGCAACTACCCATCGACCAACCCCTGGTCTGGTGGCGAGGCGCATCTCTGTGGCGCTAATGACCCGACCGATCCTAACTGGGTGCGTGTCACCACAGACCCAGTGACGAGCGGCGAAAATTCTGTGTTTGAGGACAAGATCACAGGCCGCTGCAGGGGCGCAGCGTTCCTCAGGGACAACGGACGCATCAAC
>RFZH01000049.1 GCA_009920815.1 Paracoccaceae bacterium | reverse complement strand
GAACGGCAATTGGGTGTGTTTCGCGATCTAACTGATGGGCTTGATCTGCCCCGCTCTTTATCTGCAACCGGCGGAATTTTATTGGGTGAAAAATACCATTTTGACCTAACCCGACCCGGCGTTGGTCTTTATGGTGGCATGCCTTATCAAAAGGCAAAGCCTGTTGTGAACATTACCCTACCCGTCATACAAATCCGCGAAGTTGATACGGGCGAAACCGTCGGCTATTCAAACACATGGACCGCACCAACCCCGCGCCGAATTGCAACTGTGTCGGCGGGTTATGCCGATGGAATTATCCGTGCTATGGGGCCAAATACGCGTTTGTTCTACAAAGACGTCGGCTGCCCAATCGTTGGGCGTATCTCAATGGATTTAATCGGTGTCGATGTGACCTTGCTGTCAGACACTCCGCGTCAATTGGAATTGCTCAACACCCATCAAACAGTTGACATCTTGGCCGACAATGCCGGGACGATTGGTTATGAGGTTTTAACATCTCTTGGCGGCCGTTACCGCCGGAAATACATTGGTGATCTATCGTGACAAAAGTGTTCGCGACAATTGGACAAACTGTTCTTGCCCTGATCGCAAGCATCGGGCGGGTGTCCATATTCATTGGCCAAACGCTGCGCCATTTAGTGGCCCCACCGTTTTACATTCGTGAATTTACAACGCAACTTGTTCAAATTGGTTGGCTGTCTTTGCCTGTCGTGGGCTTAACGGCATTTTTTACAGGCAGTGCGTTGGCGCTTCAAATTTATGCGGGCGGAGCACGGTTTAACGCCGAAGCAGTTGTGCCATCTATTGTTGCTATCGGGATGGTCCGCGAACTTGGTCCTGTTTTAGGTGGCTTAATGGTTGCAGCGCGTGTCGCCAGTTCAATTGCGGCCGAAATTGGCACAATGAAAGTCACCGAACAAATTGACGCTTTGGTCACATTGTCCACCAATCCGATGAAATACCTCACCCTGCCCCGCGTTTTAGCCGCAACGCTTGCGGTTCCGTGCTTGGTTGCAGTCGGTGATGCAATTGGAATACTCGGTGGATATCTTGTGGGTGTCAACCGGCTTGATTTCAATGCGGCAGCCTATTTGATCAATACTGTAAACTTTTTAGAAGCGGGCGACGTCCTTAGCGGCTTGGTCAAAGGGGCGGCGTTTGGGTTTATCGTTGCGACGATGGGATGTTATGCAGGCATGAATTCAGGTCGCGGCGCACAAGGTGTTGGACGGGCCACAAAATCGGCGGTCGTTTCATCCTCGGTCCTGATCCTTGCCGCAAATTACATTCTTACAGAAGTGTTTTTTTCAGCATGATTACACTCGAAAACGTCCATAAATCTTTCGGATCAAATGCTGTATTACGCGGTGTCAATCTGTCTATCCCACGTGGTAAGTCACTTGTAATTATTGGCGGATCTGGGACGGGCAAATCGGTGGCATTGAAATGCGTGTTAGGCCTGATTAGGCCAGATAGCGGCAAAATAACGGTAGACGGTCAAGATGTCCGCACAGCAGAACGCGAAGCATTTTTGGCGCGGTTTGGAATGTTGTTTCAAGGTGGTGCCTTGTTTGACAGCATGCCCGTTTGGCAAAACGTTGCGTTTCGACTGTTACGCGGATCCCTGAAACGCCCCAAATCCGAGGCACGCGACATCGCTATAGAAAAGCTGCGCCGTGTTGGTTTAAAACCAGATGTGGCCGACAAATTTCCAGGCGAATTGTCGGGTGGTATGCAAAAGCGCGTAGGCCTTGCCCGCGCAATTGCCGCAGAGCCTGAAATAATCTTTTTCGATGAACCAACAACGGGACTGGATCCGATTATGTCGGGTGTCATTAACGACTTAATCCGTGAGATTGTTGTAGAAATGGGTGCAACGGCAATGACCATTACCCACGATATGACATCGGTTCGTGCAATCGCAGACGACGTCGCCATGTTGCATGAGGGGGTCATAAAGTGGACCGGTCCAGTGGCCGACATGGATACGTCGGGGGATCCTTATTTGGATCAATTTATCCACGGTCGGGCGACTGGCCCGATTGAGGCCGTGCGATGATGGAATTCCTTCGCCCCTCAACCGAGGTGATGATTTATTTATTCCTTAAATTAAATGTATATTACCTTGTTCAATCGGCTATCGCAGGCATAACTGTCTGGTACACGACTGGCCCTGCGCGACGCTTTGCCGTTTTGGGTTTAATAGCTGCGCTGGTGGGGGTCTTGTCGTTGACACTAGCGCCGCATCTTTCGTGGCTATCACCTTTTGCAAGATTGTTCGCCCCCATGCTTAACCCATTTGAAGGGATGGCATGGATTGGTCTTTGCTTTGCGACCTTGTTACCTGCAACCGCCTATGCACGTCGCTGGACAAAGGCACTAAGCATTTCAAATGGCATTTTATTTATAGTACTCTTTGGATCATGGATGATCGCATATTCACATATCTAAACCTTACCTTGGTTTTCTTATACCCTGTTGCATGGGGGGCTCCGCTGATCAGTGCGGGCCTGTTACCTTTGTTCGGGTTGGAAAAAATTTCCATTCTGTCTGGTATCGCGTCAATCTGGGACACTGATCCATTTCTGGCGCTCATGGTGATCAGTTTTGCAATCGCCGCGCCTTTTATAAAAGTCGTGTCACAAGTCGCAATCGACTTTTGGTCACGCCCTATTTTGCCAAAATGGGCCGCGCTGCTGCTGGCACGGTTTGCAATGGCAGATGTATTTTTGATCGCCCTCTACGTCGCCATCGTAAAGGGAATTGGCATTGGGCGCGTTACAACAGAATGGGGTATCTACCTATTTAGCGCTTGCGTCATCAGTTCACTGATCGTGACGCTGCAGAATGCACGAACTTCCCCTTAATTTTCACTTGAGTATATCAGCTTAGTTTGGCAGGTATGGCGCATGGCAAAAAACGCATCTTTTTCTTGTAACAGCTGTGGGAACGTCACGACGAAATGGTCGGGACGTTGCGATGCATGCGGTGAATGGAACACGATTAGCGAAGATAAAGGCATATCCGAGGGACCAAAAAAAGGATCCATCGGGGGAATGCGCGGCAAACCAACGCCGCTTACAGATCTGCAAACAGATGAAGCGCCGCTTCCACGTACGCTGTCTGGCATAGAAGAGCTTGACCGAGTGCTGGGCGGTGGATTGGTTCCAGCATCGGCAATTTTGGTTGGCGGTGATCCAGGCATCGGAAAATCCACGCTCTTGCTGCAAGCGGCGGCCAAATTTGCCGAAAATGGGCTAAAGACGATTTACATTTCGGGCGAAGAGGCCAGCGCACAGGTACGCATGCGCGCACAACGACTGGGGCTAACGCATGCGCCCGTTCAGCTTGGGGCCGAAACGAACCTTCGCGATATATTGACCACTTTGGAAATCGAAAAACCAAAATTGGTGATCATCGATTCAATTCAAACGATGTGGGCGGATACTGTCGAAAGTGCGCCCGGCAGTGTGTCGCAAGTTCGCGCTGCGGCGCATGAGCTGACGACATTTGCCAAACGCAACGATGTATCAGTGATCTTGGTGGGTCATGTCACCAAGGACGGCCAAATAGCGGGTCCCCGCGTTGTGGAACACATGGTTGATACGGTGCTGTATTTCGAAGGGGAGCGTGGTCATCAATTCCGTATTTTGCGCGCCGTGAAAAACCGGTTTGGCGCAGCGGATGAAATTGGTGTTTTTGAAATGTCCGGCGCAGGTCTGGCCGAGGTCACAAACCCATCCGCGCTGTTTCTGTCCGATCGCGGCACCCCCAGCCCCGGTTCAGTTGTTTTCGCCGGCATTGAAGGGACGCGACCTGTATTGGTCGAATTCCAAGCGCTTATCGCGCCCTCACCCCATAGCCAACCGCGCCGAACAGTCGTGGGATGGGACAGCGGACGTTTGGCAATGATCATGGCGGTGTTAGAGGCACGCTGCGGGATTCCATTCACAGGCTTAGATGTCTATCTAAACGTGGCTGGCGGGATCAAAGTCAATGAACCAGCGGCCGACTTAGCGGTTGCTGCCGCCCTTTTATCCGCGCGTGAGGACGTGACCGTACCTGCAGATACTGTGATTTTTGGTGAAATTAGCCTTTCGGGCGCGCTAAGACCCGTCGGACAAGCAGAAAATAGGTTGAAAGAAGCGCAAAAACTTGGTTTTACAACTGCAATCGGTCCTGCGGGTGGTAAGACAGTATCGGTTAAAGGCATTAAAACGCAACAGATGACGGATTTAACATCATTTGTTGGGGACGTATTTGGCGCAGGCTAGCCCAGAAAAGGAATTTCGATGGAAGGTTTCAACATAGTAGACGGCATCGTTTTGGCGACTGTGGTAATTTCGTCTTTGCTGGCTTATGCGCGCGGATTGGTCCGCGAAGTTATGGCAATCGTTGGTTGGATTGTTGCCGCAATCGCTGCATTCGTGTTTGCCCCTCAAGTCATGCCCTTGGTCAAAGAGATCCCAGTTGTCGGTTCCATATTGGCAGACAGCTGTGAACTGTCCATCATCGCTTCGTTTGCAGCCGTGTTTGCCATTGCGCTATTGATCATGTCTTTTTTCACGCCCTTATTATCGTCGTTGATCAACAAATCCATGCTTGGAAAGCTAGATCAATCTTTGGGTTTTATCTTTGGCGTTATTCGTGGCATCGCGCTGATTGCGATCGGATTTTTTGCCTATAACACTGTGCTCAGCGCGGAAAGCTTTCCAATGATCGACAAAAGTCGGTCTGCCCAAGTCTTCGGTGATATGGCGACCTCGATCGAAGAACGCAATCCTGAACGTGCACTTGGTTGGGTCACATTACAATACGAACAGTTGGTGTCAGTCTGCGAACCACAGTAATCTGCCTACGCGGAAATTTCGGATAAATCGCAGCATTCCGTCCTAAAAGGGTGATAGTTTCGTGACACCTGCTTTTTTTGCTATTAAAGAGAGGTCAAAGCGAAACGACGGATTCGGAGCTGCGTGACTTGTCTAGCAAAATTATGCCCCCCGCTCACCCTTTTGATGATGATAAATTGCGCGAAGAGTGCGGTGTTTTTGGGGTCGTCGGCGTCACAGACGCTGCAAATTTTGTTGCACTTGGGCTTCACGCACTTCAGCATCGCGGACAAGAGGCGGGCGGTATCGTCACCTATGATCCAGAGGCTGGGTTTAATTCAGCGCGTCGATTTGGATATGTGCGCGATAACTTCACATCCCAATCAGTGATGCAGACCTTGCCGGGCACAATTGGAATTGGTCACGTGCGCTATTCAACCGCTGGATCAAAAGGCGCAGCAATCCGCGACGTTCAGCCGTTTTTTGGCGAATTTTCAATGGGCGGCGCGGCCATTGCACATAATGGCAACTTAACCAATGCTGACGCATTGCGTCGTGAATTAATTGAGCGCGGCTCTATTTTTCAAAGTTCGTCTGACAGCGAATGTATTATCCATCTGATGGCACGGTCCTTGGGGCGCAACATTCCCGAACGAATGGAAGATGCGCTGCGCCGTGTCGAAGGCGCGTTTTCCGTGGTCGCCATGACACGGACCAAATTGATGGGGGTACGCGATCCTTTGGGCGTGCGGCCCTTGGTGTTGGGACGTGTCGGCGATGGCTGGGCGTTGTCATCCGAAACATGCGCGCTGGATATCATCGGCGCGGAATTCGTGCGTGAAATCGAACCCGGCGAAATGGTTGTTATCACGAAAAACGGGGTCGACAGCCACTTTCCATTCCGTCGTCAAGCAGGGCGGTTTTGTATATTTGAACACGTCTACTTTTCACGCCCCGATAGCATTATCAGCGGGCGTTCGGTTTATGAAACGCGCCGGCAAATCGGTGTAGAGCTTGCAAAAGAAAGCCCAGTCGAGGCTGATTTGGTCTGCGCCGTTCCTGATAGCGGCACACCTGCCGCGATTGGTTTTTCGCAGCAATCAGGCATTCCATTCGCTATGGGCATCATCCGCAACCAATATATGGGGCGGACATTTATTGAGCCAACAGAGCAGATCCGTAATATGGGTGTGCGCCTAAAACTTAACGTAAATCGCGCGTTAATCAAAGGTAAGCGCATTATTTTGGTGGACGACTCTGTGGTTCGAGGCACAACATCACGTAAGATTAAAGAAATGATTTTGGACGCAGGTGCGGCCGAAGTCCATTTCCGTATTGCAAGTCCCCCAACAGCTTGGCCGTGTTTTTACGGGGTCGACACACCTCAGCGGGAAAAATTGCTTGCGGCAACGATGACCGAAGACGAAATGCGCGATCATTTGGCTGTTGACAGCCTTAAATTCATTTCATTGGATGGCCTTTACCGCGCCGTCGGTGAAGATAAGGGTCGCAATTCATCTTGTCCTCAATATTGTGATGCGTGTTTTTCAGGGGAATACCCAGTCGTACCGTCCGATATGATCAACAAGGGGTTCGCGGTTAAGGCCGCAGAATGAAATGGTTTAAAAACCTTCAACAAAATTTAACATCTTCCGCGGATCCAATAGATACGCCATCGCTTGATCCCCGTTGGCGCGATCTTAGCCTTGGAAAATTTCGATGCGGCTGTTGTGATAAAAACTTCACCGACTTGCTTAGTATGGGGTATTCCGCTCCTGAGGACTGGCCAAGTGACAAAATTCGTGCATCAAGTCATGATATTGATCTAGCGGATGAAACCTTTCTAACACAAGATCTTTGTAAATTCAGCAATCGACATTTTGTGCGCGCTGTTTTGTTATTGCCGTTGGTAGGCTCAGAAGTTCCCTTTTTAATCGGTATTTGGGTCGAGATTTCCGAAACCGATTTTCGGTCATTTGCAGCCGAAATGCCTTCGGGAAAGCAAGGTCAATTGGAAATAATGTTTTGCCGTTTGGCAAATATTATTCCGCCGTTTCGCATCGGATTGCCGTGCATTATGAAACCACGCGATAATTTTCAGCGCCCCGTAGTTCATATCGCGATCGAGGAAGATCCGCTCTATGCCGCGCAAATTGACGGCTTAGATTTTGATCAGTTGCTTGACATGTTGCGGCCACATGGACATTTTTTGATCGGTGACGACGCTCTGGATCACCTGTCCACTTGACCTTGGACAGAAAAAAGATCATCAGCAAGGCATGAAAGAAAAGATTGCTATCATTACAGGAGCCTCACGCGGGCTAGGAGCTGCCTTTGCAGAGGCATTGTCACCGGATTATCATATCGTCGCCATAGCGCGCACAACAGGCGCGTTGGAAGAGCTGGACGATCGCGTCAAGTCCAAAGGCGGCCACGCAACACTTGCGCCTATGGACATCACAAACGCAGATGCGATGGCGCACCTATGCAGATCAATTTATGATCGTTGGGGGGCGGCTGATGTTTGGGTCCATGCAGCTGTTCATGCCGCACCATTGATGACGACCTCGACCTTGGACACAAAAGATTGGGATAAATCCATCGCAACGAATGTTCGGGCGACCGGAATTTTAATCCCCTATTTTGCGCCACTTTTGGGTGATGCGGGACAAGCAATATTTTTCGATGACCCTTGCGCAGGACAAAAGTTCTTTGGCGCTTACGGCGCAACCAAGGCAGCACAAATCGCGCTTGCACGCAGCTGGGCGGCGGAAACAGCCGCTACTGGCCCCACGGTCCATATTCTGACGCCAGCACCGATGCCGACGGCAACACGCGCACGGTTTTTCCCGGGCGAAGATCGTGACGCCCTTGTTCATCCGAATGAAGAGGCAGCGCGCCTTTTGGCAACACTCTCGGTTTGATCGCATCTTTGTCTTGCCCCAGATTCAATGCTCCTCTATTCAAGAGAGGCATATAAAACGGGGGCAAACATGCGTATATTGGTCACAAATGACGATGGAATTAACGCACCGGGCCTAAAGGTGGCGGAAACCATCGCGCGCGACCTTGCCGGTCCAAACGGAACAGTGTGGACTGTTGCCCCAGCGATGGAACGTTCTGGGGTTGGTCATTGCATAAGTTATACCAACCCAATGTTAATCACACAAATCAACCCACATAGATATGCCGTTGAAGGCAACCCAGCAGACTGCGTGTTGGCAGGCATTTATCACGTAATGCAGGATTCCCGCCCCGATCTGATCATTTCAGGTGTCAATCGTGGAAACAATTCTGGCGAAAACGTGCTATATTCTGGCACGATCGGCGCTGCGATGGAGGGCGCTTTACAAGGAATCCCGTCGATTGCTTTGTCCCAATATTATGGTCCAAACAATCGCGACATGGACGACCCGTTTGATGCAAGCTTGCATCACGGAAAGACCATCATTGATCGCATCTTAAACGCGGCGCCAAATGATGATGGCGAATATAAATTGTTCTATAATGTTAACTTTCCCCCTGTGGCCGCCGCTGCAGTTCAAGGCATCAAAGTGGTTCGCCAAGGTCGCCGCGTCGGAACCAACTTTTCTGCGACACCCCACACCGCAAAATCTGGGCGGGATTTTTTGTTTATACATGGCGGTAATCAACATGTTGAAACCGATGCCGACACAGACGTACAAGCCAATATGGACGGGTATATTTCGATCACGCCACTTCGGGCTGACCTGACAGCTTATGACGTTTTGAAAGAAATTTAATGACGCGTGACGCTGAACAAAAGATGCAATTTATGTTTGCCCTTCGTTCAAAAGGGATAACAGATATGCGTGTTTTGACAGCCATGGAAATGGTTGATCGCGGTCTATTCGTTAAGGGGCTCTTTTCAGATCGCGCCTATGAAGACGTACCATTGCCTATCCCATGTGGTCAAACGATCAGTCAGCCGTCGGTTGTTGGCCTAATGACCCAAGCATTGCGGGTATCCCCGCGTGATAAGGTTTTAGAAATTGGCACAGGATCAGGTTATCAGGCGGCAATCCTTAGCCATTTAGCCCGCAGGGTTTACACGGTTGAACGTCATCGTCCGTTGGTTGCTGCAGCCAGTGCAATTTTTCAACAACTGAACCTTAGCAATATCACACCTATCTTGGGTGACGGCAGCCATGGATTGCCGGACCAAGCCCCCTTTGACCGAATTATTGTGACTGCTGCCGCGGAAGATCCGCCCAGTACGTTGTTATCGCAGCTAAAACCGGGCGGCATTATGGTGATACCTGTTGGCCAGTCTGACGCCGTGCAGAATTTGATACGGGTCACACGGACCGATCATGGATTTGATTATGACGATATAAGAAACGTTAGATTTGTCCCACTCGTTGAAGGATTGGGAAAAGAAGGTTAATATATACAAAAATGTCCGGAAAGGACACATTGAGGAGCGAGTATTATGAGATTTCAAAGCAAAGGATTAAAACCGCTTGTATGGTTTGGCATCGCAACGCTAAGCGTAAGCGCGTGCAGTATGGATCAATTTAACACCCTTGATTTTGACATGCGTGGAAACAAGTATGACACAACCGCAGCTGTCGAAAAAGCCATGCAAAAAAGGCCAAAACCTGACGCGCGCGGTGTGATAGATTACCCAACCTATCAAGTTGTCGTGGCAAAACGCGGTGAAACCGTTGGATCAATATCAACCCGCTTGGGTTTAAATCCAAACACAGTCGCAAAATACAACGGTCTAAAGCAGGACGAGAAATTATCAGAAGGTGCGATTGTCGCCTTACCGTCCAAAACGTCAGGCGCACAGACCGTGACAGAAACAACATCGACGTCTAGCACTGCGGCACAAGACACTGTTGATGTCACGACGCTTGCGCAAGCAGCAATAGACAACGCCGAGGCTGAGCAACCAAATAAAACCAACGATGCGGCACCGAAAACAACTGTTAAATCAGACCCTGCCATCGAACCTATTCGCCACAAGGTAAGCCGTGGCGAAACAGCTTATATTATTGCGCGTATGTATGACGTAACGGTCAGATCGCTGGCGGATTGGAACAGTTTAGACGCAAACTTTACCGTGCGCGAAGGGCAATATCTTTTGATCCCGATCCCAGTTGATAAGAAGGCAGCGCAAATAGAGACAACCACTGTATCAGCACCGGGCGCCGAAAGCGCTACGCCGATTCCACCAAGCGCGACCAAGCCATTGCCAAAGCCAGAGGATACAGCCACCACCGCAAAGACCGCTGAGCCAAAGCCAGTCGCAACGCCTTCAACTGGCAAAATGTCCTATCCCGCAAAAGGCAAAATCATACGCGAATATGTCAAAGGCAAAACGGATGGTATCGATATTTCGGCCCCTGTCGGCAGCAGTGTGGTTGCCGCAGACGCAGGGACAGTGGCGGCTATCACAGCCGATGCCAAGCAAGTCCCAATCGTCGTGATAAAACATGCAAACGGACTTTTGACGGTATACGCGAACGTTGGCGATATCGCGGTCGCAAAAGGCGCTAGCGTCAAGCGTGGTCAAACCTTGGGTAAAGTCCGCAATGGAAACCCGTCCTATATTCACTTTGAGGTGCGAAAAGGGTTCGAAAGCGTCGATCCCATGGCATATTTACAATAAATAAAAAAAGGGGGCACAAGCCCCCTTTTGTTTTTCAGCACCAAAATATCAGTTAGACTGAAATTCCATTGCGACCTGCAAGGTCCATAAAATATTGCCACGCAACACGCCCTGAACGCGATCCGCGCGTCGCTGTCCATTCAATCGCCTCGGCCCGGATTGTATCGTGATCGGTGTTGATCCCATAAGCGTCACAGTACCCATAGATCATCTCAAGGTATTCATCCTGCGAACACGGATGAAACCCTAGCCATAGTCCAAAGCGATCGGACAATGACACTTTTTCTTCGACCGCCTCTGACGGATTTATCGCGCTTGAACGTTCGTTCTCGATCATATCGCGTGGCATCAGATGGCGTCGGTTTGAGGTCGCATACAAAAGCACATTTTGCGGGCGCCCTTCGATACCACCATCCAAAATGGCTTTAAGCGATTTATAATGCTGATCATCATGACTAAAGCTAAGATCATCGCAAAACAGAACAAAGCGATAAGGCGCGCGCCGCAAGATATTCAATAAACGCGACACCGTTGGCAGATCTTCGCGTTGCAGCTCAACGATTTTTAGCGGATGTCCTTTGCCCACTAAATCGCCATGAATGGCCTTGACCAAGGATGATTTACCCATCCCCCGTGCGCCCCAGAGCAAGGCATTATTCGCAGCAAACCCTTTCGCAAACTGCAGTGTGTTCTCATATAGCGTGTCGCGCGATCGATTCACGCCGACCAGCAATGACAAATCAACGCGTGACACGTTTTCGACGGGCTGCAAATGATCTGGCGATACATGCCATACGAATGCATCAGCAACACTAAAATCTGGTACCGGCATCGGCGCAGGCGACATACGCTCAAGCGCAGATGCGATCCGATCCAACGCGGGATCACCCATCTTTATCCTCGTCAAATTCTTTCAACAGCGGATCGTCAAATTCTGCTTCATCGTCATAATAGCCATCTTCACGCAGCTTTTTTTCGCGCTTTGTTTCAACACGACGCACGAGGAAAATTGAAATTTCATAAAGCCCATATACCACCGCGAACAAAATCACCTGCGTGATGATGTCAGGCGGTGTCACGATTGCCGCAAGAATCAAAATGGCAACAACCGCGTACTTTCGAACATTTGCCAGGCCCTCTGAGCTCACGATACCTGCTTTACCCAAAAGCGTAAGCAAAACAGGCAACTGGAAACAAATGCCAAATGCCACAATGAATTTAATTGTTAAGCTTAGGTATTCTTGTGCAGAGCCTTGAAAAGCGATCCCTGCGATTGCATTACCCTCCTCGGCCGTCGTATCGCCCAGCACCGATCCTGCCTGTTGAAACCCAAGAAAGAAATCAAATGCAAGTGGTGTCACCACGAAATACGCAAACGCCGCACCAAGAAAAAACATAAAGGGCGATGCAATCAAGAATGGCGACAATACCAATCCACCTGCCAAGGAAATCGAAATAGCGACGAAAAAACCTTCTTGTAATTTGATCAATATCAAACCGCAATCCGAGTGCCCTTTCAGAGCCATTGCAGAACAAAGCGGATGCGTCAAAAAGTTAAAAATCGGGTTCCAAACGGTAAAGCAAATGATCATACCCACGATGAACGCGGACACCGAATAAATCAGCCGCTGACGCAATTCACTTAGGTGTTCAATCAACGGGGCGGTAGACGCATCAAGGTCGTCGGTGGTCATTTGATGTCCTTAGCGGGTTCTTCTGGCTTTGCTGCGGCTTCTGCTGCGGCCTTTGCTTCGACTTCGGCGGCCCGCTCCGCGGCAATTCGATCGGACGCACGTTTTGCGGCCGCTTTATTTATCTTTTCAGCAGCCTCTGCGCGCTCTTGCGCCAGCTTTCCAGTTTCGCTGTCAGGCGCGTATTTCGTGAAATCTGTTGCTGCTTTTTTCACGCTATCCAAACCTGTCTGAACAGGATTAGCCGCCGCTCTAAGTGTTTTTGATACCTCTGCGATGCCCGCTTCGTCAGCAGCGTCATTCATCGCACGGGAAAATTCGCGCGCCATACCTTTAGCTTTGCCTGCGAATTGTCCAACTTTGCGAAACAACACCGGCAAGTCCTTCGGCCCGACGACGATTAATGCAACAATGCTGATCAATACGATCTCGGACCAGCCCATTCCAAACATTCGTTAGGCCTTGTCTTTTTCGGTTTCTGGCGTGATGTCTTTGGCCGCTTGGCTTGCGTTTTCTTCGATTTCTTTGGTTCCGTCATTCACGCCTTTTTTGAAAGCAGTGATGCCCTTACCAACTTCGCCCATTAGATTGCTTATTTTGCCGCGGCCAAATAGCACTAGAACAACCACTGCAATTAGCAGCAAACCTGGCAAACCGATATTATTTAGCATTCTAACTCTCCTGTCTAAAAAGGTTAACACCCTTAGTTCTTTCACATATTATTTATTGTCTATTAGGCGGCGATGAAAGGGCTTAATGCATCATTTCGGCCAAATTCCTAAATTTTGCCCATTTTTATGCGGTCGCACAACGCGCAAATGATGTGTCTCACTTGAAAGAGCATCCGCATAAAATTATC
>RFZH01000048.1 GCA_009920815.1 Paracoccaceae bacterium | reverse complement strand
AGATGTGATATACCGTTTGCATGACGGTGAACTGGTGCCAGCGCGGGCCAAGTTGGACAATTGTTCCGATCAACAAGCCAAATATATCGCCGTTTATTTCCGCGATTTTTAATCCCTTTGTTGGTGATATCCCATAGAGAAAATATAGTCTTGATAAAATTGTATACAACTTGTATACAAACTATATTCAAATAGGATTACCCAATGACCAACGCTGCAAAAGATCGTAAATCAATACTAAGCGATCATTTAATCACGCAGATCCTGACCATGGCGTTTAAGCCCGGCGAAGATCTGGACGAAGCGGCTTTGTCCGACGCCTTTGGTTTGTCGCGCACGCCGCTGCGCGAGGTGTTTCGCGAATTGGCGGGGCAGGGGTATGTTGAATTGCGGGCAGGGCGCGGCGCACGGGTGGCCGATTTGTCGTACAAAACCTTGCACGATTTTTTCTTGGCTGCGCCCATGATCTATGGCGCGATCCAACGCTTGGCGGCGGAAAACGCGACATTGGCGCAAATCGACCGGCTAAAGGACGCGCAGCGCGCCTTTGTCACGGCATTGGACACCAATGATCCCATGGCGCGGTCCTTGGCCAATAACCGATTTCATCAGGTGACGGGCGAAATGGCGGGTAATATTTATCTTTTGCCATCGTTCCAACGCCTGCTGATTGATCATGCGCGGATTTCGATGACATTTTACCGCCCCCATCCTGCGGGGATGTCGGCCACCTTGATCAAAGCGCGTGACCAACACGACGCCATGATCGCCGCGATCGAAGCCCGTGATGCAAATGCCGCCGCCGCGCTCGCCGATGATCATTGGCAGCTATCGCGCAACCAAATTCAAAGCTTTGTCATGCCTGCGGCGCTGGATGTGCCGATGGGATCAACTACATGACCGCCCAAGGAAAAGGACACCTATGACACCGATTTTTCAATTTCAGGGTATCTATACCCCGCTTGTCACGCCCTATCACCCAGATAGCAGCGTGAATTGGGATGCGCTGTCTGACGTGATCGAATTTTTGATCGACGCAGGCGTGCATGGGGTAATCTCTGGCGGATCAACGGGCGAAAACTATGCCCAGACGGTGGCCGAACGGGTTCAGATTGCCCAGTTTTCGCGCGACCGCATCGCGGGGCGGGTGCCGTTTGTGGTGGGCACAGGTACGATGTTGACCGATGATTCAATCGCCTTGGCCAGTGCCGCACGCGACATGGGGGCCGATGCGATTTTGCTGGCCTCGCCCCCCTATGCGGTGCCGACAGATCGGGAAAACGCCTTGAACGCATTGGCGATTGATAAGGCCGCGAACCTGCCTGTGATGCTGTATAATTATCCCCATCGCACTGGCACGATGATGGGCGAAGAATTCTTGGACCGCGTCGGTCGGTCGCGCAATTTCTGTGGTATTAAAGAAAGCTCGGGCGATATCAACCGCGTGCACATGTTGGCCCGCGATTATCCGCATATCGCGCTTGGCTGTGGGATGGATGACCAGGCGTTGGAATTTTTCGCATGGGGTGCGCCGTTTTGGGTGTGTGGTGGGTCCAATTTCCTGCCGCAGGAACATGTCGCGCTGTACCAGGCCTGTGTGGTTGAGGGCAATTTCACCAAAGGCCGTCGCATCATGTCGGCGCTGTTGCCATTGATGCGGGTGTTGGAACAGGGTGGTAAATTTGTTCAGACGATCAAACATGGGGTAACAATCGCGGGCATTGACGCTGGCGTCATGCGCGCGCCGCTGCACGGGTTGAACAAAGATGACAAGCGCGAACTGGAACAGGTGGTTCGCGTTCTAAAGACAACAATCGCCGCTATTGTGGCACAGGAGTGATGGATATGGGTTTGCTGACAAAAGACGAATACACCGCAATTGCCCATGGGCTGGATTTCCCCACTGGTGCCTTTATCGACGGCGGCTATCGCCCTGCGATTTCGGGCAAAACCTTTGCTTCGGTTAATCCCGCGACGGGGGATACCTTGGCCCATATTGCCGCCTGTGATGCGGCGGACGTTGATGTGGCGGTGGAAAAGGCCCGCGCCGCGTTTGAGGATGGGCGTTGGTCGCGCCTCCACCCCAGTGACCGCAAGGCGGTGTTGATCCGCTTTGCCAAGCTGGTTACCCGCAATGCCCGTGATTTGGCGGTGATGGAAAGCCTTGATAGTGGCAAGACGATCTATGATTGCGAAACGATTGATGTGCCCGAAACGATCAATACGTTGAAATGGCATGCCGAGCTGATTGACAAGATTTATGATCAGGTCTCGCCTGCATCCGACGATCATATCGCGATGGTCGTGCGCGAACCTATGGGTGTTGTGGGATTGGTTTTGCCATGGAATTTCCCGTTGCTGATGTTGGCGTGGAAAATCGGTCCTGCCCTTGCGGCGGGGTGTTCGGTGGTGGTGAAACCCGCGATGGAAACCACGCTGACCACGCTGCGCATGGCGGAATTGGCGGTCGAAGCGGGCGTTCCCCGTGGTGTGTTTAACGTCGTCCCCGGCGGTGGGGCCGAGGTGGGCGAACCGATCGGACGTCACATGGATATTGATGCGGTGTCCTTTACCGGATCAACGGTCACTGGCAAACGGTTTCTGACCTATGCGGCCGAGTCGAATGCCAAAGAGGTCACGTTGGAAATGGGCGGCAAAAACCCCGCCATCGTGATGGAGGACGCCGAAAATCTGGACCGTGTGGCCCAGCATATCGTCAACGGGGCGTTTTGGAACATGGGTGAAAATTGTTCTGCGTCATCGCGTTTGATTGTGCACACAGCGGTCAAGGACGACCTGTTGGCGCGCATCATGCATCATGCGCAACATTGGCCCGTTGGTGATCCACTGGATCCTGAAACCCGCGTTGGGGCCTTGGTGTCACAGGCGCATTTTGACAAGGTGCGTGGGTATCTGGCCCGAGCGGATAGCGTTTTGATGGGCGGCACGGCAGAAAACGGGTTTGTGGAACCAACCATCGTTTCCGTGCCCAATAATGATGCGACGCTGGCGCGCGACGAAATCTTTGGCCCCGTGTTGGCCGTGATCGACGTCACCAGTTTTGACCAAGCCATCGCGACCGCGAATGACACCCAATACGGGCTCTGCGCGTCGATTTTTACCGCGAACGTGAAACGCGCCCTGCGCGGGGCGCGGGCCTTGCGGGCGGGGACGGTGACCGTCAACAGCTTTGGCGAAGGGGATATATCGACGCCCTTTGGTGGGTTCAAGCAATCGGGCTTTGGCGGGCGCGACAATGGCATTCACGCCCATGATCAATACACCCAGTTAAAAACCATCTGGATTGACTTGGCCGATGATGCGGACGAGGCAGTTTTATAAAAGGGGCACATGATGACGATTGGTCGTTCTGGCGGGCGCGCTGCGCGTAAAAATTTACGGTCGCGTCCGAATTTCGAAATGCTGCCCGCGTTGCGGCGTAAACTGCCACATACGGAATTGATGGACGCCGAACAGGTGGCGCGTATTGACGCTGCATCCATGGATATTTTGGAAAATGTGGGCGTTGTGTTTCGTGACCCCATCGCATTGGACGATTGGCGAAGGGCGGGCGCCAAGATCGATGGCGATCGCGTGTATCTGGATCGTGGGTTGGTGCGCGATCTGATCAAAACGATCCCGGAAATTTTTACCTATCATGCGCGCGATCCGCAGAAAAACCTGCCCTTTGGGCAGGATTATTCCATTTTTGTCCCGATGACAGGCGCGCCGTTTATGCGCGGTTTGGATGATGTGCGGCGCAATCCAACGTTGGCGGATTTGGCGGATTTTCATAAGTTGTCGCATATGATGCCGGCCCTGCATTCCAGCGCGCATCATATTGTGGAACCCTATGATCATCCGATTTCACACCGCCATTTGCGGATCACCTATTCGTCGATGAAACACAGTGATAAAACGTTTATGGGCATGACCACATCGCCCAAAAACGCCGAGGATGTGTTGGATATGTGCGCCCTTTTGTTTGGCGCTGATTTCATGGAAACACACCCTGTTGTGACGGGCAATTGTAACGGAAATTCGCCCTTGGTTTGGGATGAAACGATGTTGGGGGCTTTGCGTGCCTTTTCACGGCGCAATCAACCTGTGCTGTGTTCGCCCTTTGTTTTGGGTGGGGCAAATACACCCGCCAGCGTGGCCCCAACCGTGGCGCAATTAAATGCAGAAGCGTTAAGCGCGTTGGCCTATACGCAGGTCATTCGCCGCGGCGCGCCCGCAATTTACGGCCATTACCTGTCGACGGTGTCGATGAAATCGGGGGCGCCCATGGCCGGCACGCCCGAGATTAGCATGATGAACATGATGATCGGCCAAATGGCGCGATATTACCGTGTGCCGTCGCGCACATCGAATACCTTGGGTGGGGCAAAAACATTTGATGCACAGGCCGGTTACGAAAGCGCCACAACGCTCATGGCGGTGATGATGTCCGGGGCAAATTACATTTGGCATTCGGCAGGCTGGAACGAGGCAGGCATGCATTGTTCCATGGCAAAATTTGTCGTCGATGCGGAACAATGCGCCATGGCCTATCGCATGGCCGAAGGGGTGCGTTGGGATGATTTTGACGCAGGGCTTGCGGCTGTGGCGGATATTGGTCCGGGCGGCCATTATTTGGGTCATCCCCATACGCAGGAAAATTTTGAACGCGCGTTTTTTATGCCAGAGCGCTTTGACAACAATTCTATCGAACAATGGATCGCCGAAGGGTCGCGTGATGTGAACACCCGCGCATTGGAACACGCGGGCCTGTTGTTGTCCCAGTACGAAGAACCCACATTACCTCAGGACGTGGACGAGGCTTTGCGCGATTATATCGCACGGCGCGAACGCGAAATTCCCGCGGCGGATGCCCTAAATCAGGACTATTAGATGTCGCACTATCGCGCCGAACGAACACCCATGCATCGCGGCCCCGCAGGGTGGGAGGCGATTTTGCCCCCCCGATCTGCAGGGCCGCAGTTGGACGACGCACTTACCGCCGATTTTGTGGTTGTTGGCGCGGGGTTTGCGGGCCTGTCGGCCGCTCGGCGGTTGAGTGAGCTGTCCCCAACATCGCGCATCGTGGTGTTAGAGGCCGGCCAAATCGCGCACAGCACGGCGGGGCGCAATTCAGGCTTTATGATCGATTTGCCGCATGATTTGGCGTCGGACGATTATGCGGGCGCGGGGGATGATCGGGCGGTGATCACCCTGAACCGCTATGCCCAAGAATTCGCGGCCAAGGCCGTGGCAGAGTATGGGATTGATCCCAATTTCTTTGACCGCGCGGGCAAAATCAACGGCGCGGCCAGCGCGGTGGCGCATGGGCATAACGAAACCTATGCCAGACATTTGGCGTCCTTGGGCGAGCCATCGGAAATGTTGGACGCCCGCGCGATGCAGGATATCACGGGCAGCGGTCATTATCTGTCTGGCCTTTACACACCCGGCACGGTGATGTTGCAGCCCGCGGGCTATATCCGTGGGCTTGCTGATGGGTTACGCCGTGACGGGGTGCAGATTTATGAAAATAGTGCGGTCACGGGTTTCCTGCGTCGTGGCCCCGGTTGGCAGGTGAATACCACCCATGGATCTGTGACCACCGATACCGTGATCTTGGGGGTCAATGGGCATCTAGAAAGCTTTGGCATTGCCCGTGGCACATTGATGCATTTGTTTTTGTTTGCCACGATGACCCCTGAATTGGACACCCAAGCGCTGGCCAAATTGGGGGGGCGATCGCGTTGGGGGATCACGCCTTCTGACCCTATGGGCACCACGATGCGCCGTATTGATACGGGGCAGGGCGGCAATCGCATTATCACGCGCACCTGCGCGGCGCTGCGATCGGGGATGGTGGCAACGCCTGCCGACCTAAAACGTGCCGCCGCTGTGATGCAGCGCAAATTTGACATCCGCTTTCCCCAACTGGCGGGCATGTCCATGCAATACACTTGGGCGGGGCATTTGTGTATGACTAAAAATGTGGTGTCCGTCACCCGCCAGATTGACGATGGTGTGTTTTCGGCCTGTGTGCAAAATGGTCTGGGGACAGCACGCGGCACGTTAACAGGCATCGCCGCCGCAGACATGGCCACAGGGACCATCACACCGAGGGCCCAGTTTTTCGCCCATGAGCCCGACCCAAAGCCTATCGCACCGCAGCCCGTTCGTGACATTGGGGCAAACGTGTTCTTACGCTGGCGTGAATGGTGCGCGCGGGCTGATTAAATCATGACCATCAGCGCACATCGGATACTGGATCATCCAATTCTGACGGCCCATCAAGCGGGCGTTGGAGGAAACATCAACGGCCCGTCTTTGATTAAGGTGCCTGATTGGATGGTGCAGCCTTTGGGGCGCTATTACCTGTATTTTGGGCACCATTTTGGCGATCATATTCGTATGGCTTTCGCGGATGATTTGCGAGGTCCATGGCGGATTTATGAAGGGGGTGTCTTGCATTTGGCACAGACACCGTTGCCGACCGAACGCTCCAACGTTCCACAACCACAATGGGCAGTGGCGCGGGGTGTGGACGGGCTTTACCCACATATTGCATCACCAGATGTTCATGTGGATGCACAGCAACATTTATTGATCATGTATTTACACGGTTTGGACCATGACGGTGAGCAGCGCAGCCTTAGGGCAACATCGCGTGATGGGGTGAAATGGTGTGTCGATTTGGTGCGAATTGAGCAAACCTATCTGAGGGCGTTTCGGTATTGTGACACCATTTATGCGATGGGGTGGGGTGGGCAAATATTGAAACACCGTACAGACGGTGGCTTTGATTTGGGTCCATGGTCATTTGGCCACATTGGACTTCGCCATGCGGGTGTCATGGTGCGGGATAGCGTCTTGCACGTCGTCTGGACAAGAATTGGTGATGCCCCAGAACACATTTTGCATTCCACCATTGATCTGTCGGGTGACTGGTTGAATTGGCGTGCTGTAAACGCGACGACCCTGATGGTTCCCCAATATGGGTGGGAAGGCGTGGACGTCCCAATCAGCCCATCCGAAATTGGCGGTCTGACTGTGCGTGAACACGCGTTACGGGATCCCTATCTATTCCTAGATGACGGCCATGTTTATTTGGCTTATGTGGGCGGTGGCGAAACTGCTTTGGGTTTGGCCGAGGTAAGCGGAGGTTTTTAATTCCATCACTCATAAAAATAATTCTAGTGAATAGCGTTGAATTCTAGGGAGAATCTAAAACCAGGTGACATAAATTTAATTGAGGAGCCAAAATATAATAAGGCTATTTAAGGCGTTTAATATTTACTATGTAATCCAAAAAATTTAAAGAAATTGCACGACTTATACTGCTCTCCTTGTTAGATTAGCACACACTGAAAACGCTTTCATCATCATTTTTGAAAGCCTTTAGCGTTAAAATCGACACACAGATAAATCAAAATCATATTGATAAAAAGCATGTCGAAAACGGGCAAAAAACCCCACCTATCATTTTGATAGGCATTGGGTCCAAAATTTGCATAGAATCGAAAATCAAAATACACTCAGTCCACTCTTAAACAGAAATATTTTTGGAAAAGGACTAGGTTATGAAAGTCAAAACATACATATCAGTTGCAACTATTGCGACACTATCAATTTTGGGATCAACTGCATCCGCCATGATCTGTACCGCAGATGCGTCCCAGGCGTCCACGGGTTGCATCACGCAGCAAACTCAGATTGAAAGCTTGCTTTTGCCTGCCGCAAGTTCTCAAATCGACAAAAAGAAAAAAATCAGTCCGCGTTGGGTTAAATACTAAGACACCCTGAAAGCTTGGAACCACTCTCTGCTTTTAAATCAAGTGGTCTGATACAAGCGTCGTTTTAGATGTTCCAGCTAAAAACTATTACGCACAGCATCGGTTTTCAAACATGATGCTGTGTTGCAAGATCTGTAGAATTTCTTTATCTAAATGCCGGTATGATCACGGAAAGGGTATAGCATGTACCGCTCAAGAACTTCTACTCATGGACGCAATATGGCAGGCGCTCGCGGTTTGTGGCGCGCGACGGGCATGAAAGACAGTGATTTTGGTAAACCCATTATTGCTATCGTGAACTCATTCACACAATTTGTACCGGGACATGTCCATCTTAAGGATTTGGGCCAAATGGTTGCACGCGAAGTCGAGGCCGCCGGTGGCGTTGCCAAAGAATTCAATACAATCGCTGTGGATGATGGTATTGCGATGGGCCATGACGGGATGCTGTATTCGCTTCCATCACGCGAAATTATCGCAGACAGCGTCGAATACATGGTAAATGCACATTGTGCTGACGCGATGGTATGTATTTCCAACTGTGATAAAATCACCCCGGGTATGTTGATGGCAGCCATGCGTTTGAACATCCCTGTTGTATTTGTCTCAGGCGGACCAATGGAAGCCGGCAAAGTTGTCCTGAACGGCAAAGAAAAAGCGTTGGATTTGGTGGATGCCATGGTTGCGGCCGCGGATGACAAATATACCGACGAAGAAGTTGAGGCGATTGAACAAAACGCCTGTCCGACATGTGGATCCTGTTCGGGTATGTTTACCGCAAACTCAATGAACTGTTTGACCGAAGCGCTGGGCCTGTCCTTGCCAGGGAATGGATCGACCTTGGCAACACATGCGGACCGCAAAGAGCTGTTTTTACAGGCGGGTCGTCGCATCGTGGAAATGGCCAAAGCCTGTTACGAAAACGGCGATACAAATATGTTGCCGCGCAATATCGCGACCTTTGATGCGTTTGAAAATGCCATGTCACTTGATATTGCGATGGGTGGATCAACCAACACCGTGTTGCACCTTTTGGCAGCGGCCTATGAGGGCGACGTCAATTTCACCATGGACGATATTGACCGTCTGTCACGCAAGGTGCCGTGCTTGTCCAAAGTCGCCCCCGCAAAATCAGACGTCCATATGGAAGATGTTCACCGTGCTGGCGGGATCATGGCGATCTTGGGTGAATTGGACCGTGCCGGCCTGATCCATCGCGACTGTCGGACGGTACATGCGCCGACGATCGGTGATGCTTTGGACAAATGGGACGTGATGCGCACCAATGATCCAGAGGTTCACACCTTTTTCCGGGCCGCCCCTGGCGGTGTGCGCACAACCCAAGCCTTTTCCCAAAACCGCCGCTATGAGAGCGTCGATATGGACCGCACAAGTGGCGTGATCCGTAACAAAGAAAATGCCTTTTCCCAAGACGGCGGTTTGGCCGTTTTGTTCGGCAACATTGCCGAAGAGGGCTGCATCGTAAAAACCGCCGGCGTGGACGACAGTATTCTGAAGTTCTCGGGTCCTGCTTATGTTGTAGAGTCCCAAGATGATGCCGTAAACGATATTTTGACTGGTAAAGTGAAAGCGGGTGACGTTGTAGTTATCTTGTACGAAGGACCACGTGGCGGGCCAGGCATGCAGGAAATGCTGTATCCAACCAGTTATCTAAAATCCAAAGGCTTGGGTGCAGCATGTGCTTTGATCACCGACGGTCGTTTTTCTGGTGGCACGTCAGGGCTTTCAATTGGCCACGTTTCCCCAGAAGCAGCAGAAGGCGGCGCAATCGGATTGGTCGAACACGGTGACACAATCGAAATCGACATCCCAAATCGTACGATCAACTTGATGGTTGATGATGCAATCTTGGCGGCACGGCGCGCAGCAAAAGATGCGGCAGGTTGGGTTCCAACAAAACCGCGCAAGCGCAAAGTCACTACCGCATTGCGGGCATATGCCGCACTGACAACTTCGGCATCAAAGGGCGCGGTGCGCGTCGTTGAATAAACGTTGACTTTTAACAATAAAAAAGGCGGCTTAAATAAGCCGCCCTTTTTCAATTTAGAACCTTGTATCCTATTGCTTGATCGACGCGGTTACATAATTCACCGACAAATCACGTTCTGACAGTTTCCACTGCCATGTGATTGGGTTGAACACGAATCCTTTGCGGTCCACGGGGGACAGACCCGCACCTTTTATTAAATCATAAAGTTCATCAGGGGTGATAAATTTCGACCATTCATGCGTGCCTTTGGGCAACCAACGCATGACATATTCCGCACCCACAATCGCCATAGCAAAACTTTTTGGATTACGGTTGATTGTAGAACAGATCATCAAACCACCGGGCTTTAACAATTGCTGACATGCTGTCAGGTATCCTTGGGGATCGGCGACATGTTCAACGACCTCCATGTTCAGAACCACGTCAAATTGCTCGCCTGCGTCCACCATGGCTTCGGCTGTTCCGTGACGATAATCTATATCTAATTCAGATTGTGCAGCATGCGCCATTGCCACGGGTATATTACGTTCGGCAGCATCGACCCCGACAACAGTGGCGCCCAGACGGGCCATTGGTTCACAAAGTAAACCGCCGCCGCACCCAATATCCAAAATCCGCAATCCTTCAAATGGCTTTTCTTCGGTAAGGGTTCGGTTATACCCTCGTTTGGATCAACTGTGAACTGAGAGGCTTGCATTTTTGTCTCCGTCTGGTTTTTGTAGAGTAAGAAACATATAAGGCGTCAATGGACAAGTTTTTAGATCAAAAAAGCAGCGGACCTGCATTGTACCCCCCAATTGACCCATTCGCACATCATATGTTCGATACGGGCGACGGGCACCAGATCTATGTCGAAGAGTGCGGCACAAAAGGTGCACGCCCTGTCATTGTTTTGCACGGTGGTCCAGGCGCAGGTTGCAGTCCATCAATGCGACGCTATTTTGATCCCAGTAAATACCACATCATTCTTTTCGATCAGCGTGGTTGCGGCAGATCACGTCCAGTTTCAAGCGTCAAAAACAACACCACACAACATTTGATTAAAGATATCGAACAAATACGGTCTGCGCTCGGGATAGAACGTTGGATGGTTTTTGGAGGCAGCTGGGGGGCAACACTGGGCCTTTTGTACGCCCAAGCCCACCCAGATAGGGTCACACATATGGTCCTTCGCGGTATTTTCACCATGACACGTGCCGAGTTAGATTGGTTTTACGGGGGGGGAGCTGGTGGCTTTTGGCCAGACTTGTGGAGCAAATTTGAATCTGCAATCCCTGCACCCGAACGTGATGATCTAATCGCCGCCTATCACAAGCGCCTATTTTCTGGCGACCTAAGAACAGAAATGAATTTTGGCAAGCTTTGGTCAGAGTGGGAAAATTCACTGGCGTCTTTTCGAGCGAATGGAAATGGCGGCTATTGTCCGGTTGATTATGCGCGGACTTTTGCGCGCATTGAAAACCACTATTTTATAAATGGTGGCTTTTTGCGCACGGACCAGCAAATTTATGAGGACATGCATAAAATCGCACATATTCCTGGTTATATTATCCAAGGACGTTACGATTTTATATGCCCGCCCCATACAGCACATAGATTATCAAAGCTGTGGCCACTTAGCGATTTATATATGATACCTTTTGCAGGTCATGCCATGTCAGAACCGGGCATAACTGAGAAATTGCTTGCCACGACAGATATGATAGCAAGAACGCCAATGGTCTGACCTAGGCAATCAAAAAAACCTTATCCCGCGATACATCGCCGCGTATTAAAATCAGATCTGTTTTCGCGATACCCAATGCCCTGGCAAGCAATTTTTTGACATCTGCGGTTGCCTTACCATTTTCTGGCACCGTCGTGACATATACACAAATAACACCATCGCGCAAAACGATCGCATTTCTGTTTGCTTTCGGCGTAACGCGTACACGGATTTCAGCACCAGGCACGGCTAAATGGGACAATTCGTTCTTATTCATAAGACTTGATTTGCACGCAATTCATTCGGGAACAAGCGGTTGACTTGTATTGGTGCATCATAATACCGAGATATATATCCATAAAAGACATAGGTTCAAAATGCCCAAGACATATCCTGATGCGATCGAATTTTTATTAAATCGGCGTTCAAGACCCGCAAAGACGCTGTCTTTGCCGATTCCAAACCGCGATGAAATCCTAAAATTCCTAACCGCTGCCGCGCGCTCGCCTGATCATGGCAAATTAGAACCTTGGCGATTTATCGTATTAAGCAAACCAAAGCTTACTGAATTGGCCGACTTGGTTGAAATCCGCGCCGCCGAACTTGGATATGACCAAGAGAAAACACAAAAAGGTAAAAGCCAATTCACAGACGGGAATTTGGCAGTTGCTGTTATAGAGGTTCAAAAACCATCTGATAAAATACCCGCGATCGAACAAACCTATTCCGCAGGTGCTGTGTGTTTAGCTTTATTGAATATCGCCCTTGCATCAGGGTGGGGCGCAAATTGGCTGTCCGGCTGGCCCTCACACGATCGCGCGTTTGCGCAAAATGGACTTGGACTTTCCAGCAATGAACGTATCGCAGGGATAATTTATTTTGGAACTGAAACATCCACACCACCTGACCGCCCACGTCCAAACCTAGATAATATTGTGACGTGGCAATGAATATAATAATTACCGCTTTTCTACGTGCATTAGGGCAATTCAGCGATCCCACATTTCAACGTATACTGTGGGTCAGCATAGCAACATCCGTCGCGCTTTTGTGGACATTTGCAATCGGCCTTTCATGGGGCGTGGCGATGGTTTTAGCTGACGGCATTCGCCTGCCTTGGATTGGCACGGTCTTTACGGATCCGCTTTCAATTGGGTGGAGCAGCTTTATCATTGCGATTGGTCTATCCGTTTTCTTAATGGTGCCAATCGCATCGTTCATTTCTTCACTATTTGTTGATCGCGTGGCGCGCGCCGTGGAAAAACGGCACTATCCCAATATACCTGCACCAAAATCGCAAAAAATTGGCGATGCACTGCGCGATACAATCATGTTTTTAGGAATCATTATTCTTGCCAATGCTGTGGCATTTATCCTTTATGTGATAATGCCCCCCATAGCGCCGTTTGTTTTTTGGGCGTTAAACGGCTATCTCTTGGGAAGGGAATATTTTCAAATGGCCGCCGCGCGCCATGTTGGTCGCGATGGGGCTAAATCGCTTTGGTCTAACCATAAGATCAAATTATGGGTGGCGGGAATATTGATGGTCGCGCCACTTAGCATCCCGATCTTAAACCTAATCGTCCCCGTGCTTGCGGCTGCGACCTTTACCCATTTGTTTCATCAAATCCCTAAGAAGCCATACGATGATAAAGGTCTATATCGCTGATCGTAACCCAGCCAGATATAATTATTCCAGAAATAATGACCCACAGT
>RFZH01000047.1 GCA_009920815.1 Paracoccaceae bacterium | reverse complement strand
CCCCATTTACCCGTCGCGGAAAACGTGGCAATGCCGTAAATACTGCCCCATTGCGCGTGGGACAGATCAAACGTGGCGCGGATTTCCCCCGAAAAGATCGAAATAAAATAGGTCTGTCCAAAGCTGGACATAAACGACAATAAAAACCCTGCACCGATAAAGGTCTTATTCGCCCCCAGGAATCGCCAAAATGCCATAATCGCCGCCTATGTCCACTGCGCCCACTATGGCGGGGATCGGCGGTTTTGCAATGGCCAAACGGGTTTACTTGGTTGCAGTTGGGTTTTAGGGTGATTGTATGGGTTAGGATGCACGTTTATGGCGAATGAAGAGCATTTGAAATGGTTACGCGAAGGCGTAGAGGCGTGGAATAAGCGGCGTGAACTGATACCCTTTTTTCCGGACCTGAGTGACATGGTCACCACGCAAAATGAACTTATGTCAATAAACTTTTCCAGCTCAGATTTAAGACATGCAAAACTTAACGGTATAGACCTGACAAACGCAAACCTATCTGGTTCAGAATTAAATGTAGCAGAGTTTAAACTAGCAATTCTGTGCGGTGCAAATTTTCGGACCTCTGATGTAACAGGCGCAATCTTTGATGGTGCAAATGTAAAAAGCGATATCAAGTCAAAACTATATACCAACCTTGACGCGCACGGTCTAACGCAAGAACAACTCAACTCCATGATCGGCGATAGCGGTACGATCATTCCCGATCACCTGACCCGTCCCGATCATTGGGAGGTATTGCCGTGGCATCAGGAGGATGCAGGGCAGAACGACCCTGAAACCGACGATACATTTGAGGATGCCTCACACCACGCCCCCAACGAAAAGCCCCGTGAATATTACCAACACCTTGCCCTGAACCTGACCCGCGAGCCAATTAGATCGGTAGCGGTTTTGGAGGCCTACGGGCAACAGTTGGCGACTGCCACGCGGATGTATCGCGATACGCATCAGATGATCCCAGATGACGTGATTTTGATTGAACAAATTGCATCCACCATGGCCAATATGGCCGCAGTGGTGCATTCAGAGACGGCAGAATTAGAGGACCATATAATAGAGTTAGAAGCACAGATAACAAAATTAAACGAGACCATAAAAATTCAGGCCATGGCCTTAAACAACGGCGATCAAACGGTCAAAACCGCGCTGATCGTGGCGGCGGGGACAGCCGTCCTAACACCGATTTGCGCCGCCGCAGGTTCAAGTATTTTGGAGGCGTCCAGTTATATCTTTGGTCAAGGGTCCGATGTCTTTCAAGGGTTGTATGATACCTTCAAAAACCATTTCCCCATCCGTCCAGCAGAGCCGCCGAGTGGGAATTTTACAGATGTCTAAGTATAGACTTTCGGCAACAAACGTCGCACCGATGCTATGAGGGCTGCGCCTGCCTGTGCGGGCGCTTTTGTGGGACAGGTTAATCCATCCAACATCGCGTCAAACTTTACGATTACAATACTTTGACAGGTCAAATGCGCCTGCCGGGGGGCAGGCAGGCGCAGCCCGATGGTGTCCATCGGGCGTGATGTCACGGTTTGTATTACCTATACGCCCGCAAGGCCATGACGGCGTTTAGGCCGCCAAAGGCAAAGGCGTTGGAGAGGGCCACGTCAACGGCCGCCTCTCGGGCCTCGTTCGGGACGACGTCCAGCGCGCATTCGGGGTCGGGTTCCTCGTACCCGATAGTCGGCGCAATGACCCCATCCCGCACGGCCATGATACAGGCCAAAAGTTCAACCGCCCCTGTCCCGCCGATCAAATGACCATGCATGGATTTCGTCGAACTGATCATCAGATCATCCGCGTGATGGCCAAAGACATCGGCCACCGCCGCGCATTCGGTTTTGTCGTTGGCGGCCGTTCCTGTGCCATGGGCGTTGATATATCCCACATCCTCGGGGTTCAGACGCGCGTCGCGCAGCGCGCCCGCAATTGCGCGCGCCGCCCCTTGTTTTGATGGCATCACGATGTCGGCGGCATCCGAGGACATGGCAAAGCCCACCACCTCGGCCAGAATTTCGGCCCCACGGGCGCGGGCGTGGTCCAATTCCTCGAACACGAACACGGCCGCGCCTTCGCCTTGGACCATACCGTTGCGATTGGCGGAAAACGGGCGGCAGGCGTCCTTGGACATCACGCGCAGCCCTTCCCATGCTTTGACCCCGCCAAAGCACAGCATGCTTTCCGATCCGCCCGTCAACATCACCGTCGCCATGCCAGAGCGTACCATGTTGAACGCTTGGGCCATGGCGTGGTTTGAACTGGCGCAGGCGGTTGAAACCGTAAAGGACGGACCTTTTAGGTTATATTCCATCGACACATGACTGGTGGCAGCATTATTCATTAACTTGGGCACCACAAAAGGATGAACGCGGTTCTTCCCCTCTTCATAGACCGAACGATAGTTTTCGTCCCACGTGCTGACCCCGCCGCCCGCAGTCCCCAGCACAACGCCCGAGGTCGCAGACAATTCGCCCGAAAACGTTAACCCCGATTGAGAAACCGCCTGTTTCGCGGCGATCAACGTAAATTGGGTGAACCGATCATAGAACGACAACTGCTGACGATTAAATGCATTTTCCGGTTCAAAATCATGTACTTGCGCACCGATTTTGATTATTAACCTGTCAACATCGCGAAAATCCAATGGGCCAATCCCGCAGGTGCCGTTTTTCATCGCCTCTAACGTTTGGGGCACGTCATGCCCCAGCGCGTTGATCGTGCCTGCACCTGTTATAACAACCCGCTTCACGCTTGCTCCGCGATCAACGTTTCAATGCCTGCTATAATTGATCCCACTGTCGAGATATCAAAATCACTTTCGCTAGGGTTATTGGCGTTAAAGGGCACTTGAATATCAAAGGCCTCTTCAATCGCGAAAATGCTTTCAACTAAACCCAAGCTGTCGATGCCAAGACTGTCTAATGTGCTGTCCAAGGTAACATCTGCAGGCTCAAGCACAGCCTGCTCAGCGATGATTGAAATCACTTGATCATGAACGTTCATAGTCACCCCTTTGTTGGTTCCAGCTGGATTTAGGTATTCTGATCCGTTTTGAAAACCACTTTTTTCATTTCCGCGACGGTTTGCATCAATCGCGGTAATCGGCGGAGCGCTTTGTAGGTTTCGATATGGCTGTCCATTTTCATTGCAGGGTATCCCAACATGATCCGTCCACTGGGCACATTCGACAACACCTTAGTCGCGCCGCCAGTGATAACGTTGTCACCAATTGTGATATTGTCACTGACACCTGTTTGCCCGCCCAAAACAACATTATTTCCGATGACTGCCGATCCAGCAATTCCGACCTGCGCACAGATCAGGCAATCGTTGCCTATCACAACGTTATGACCGATTTGTGACAAATTGTCGGTTTTCACACCATTGCCAATTTGTGTCGGTTTGACGCTGCCACGGTCCACGCAACAATGCGCACCCAATTCAACATTATCACCAATAATGACGCCAGCCAAAGAATGGATGCGGGCCCAAGATTGCCCGCGCGCGGAAATGTCATCTTTGCCCAAACTATCACGCGCCACTTCGACGGCCGATACTTCTTTGGTCACAAAGGAAAATCCATCCGCACCGACTGTTGCACCCGGTTGTGCAATAAACCGATCCCCGATCACGACATCAGCCCCTATTTTGACACCTTCGCGCAAATAGGCGTTTGCACCGATACGCGTGCCAAAACCGATGTAACACTGTGGTCCGATAACAGATCCCGCACCAATCACCGCGTGAGGTGCAATCACACTTAATGGACCGATGCTGACACCCACGCCCAGCTGGGCCGTAGGATCGACAACAGCGGATGGATGAACGCCCTCGGCAAAGCGTTGCCCCTTATCGACCAATGCCGATAGGGTTGCCATCGCATAGCGCGGGCGCGGCGCCACCAATGCCGCAGCAAGACCATAGGATTTGTAATCTGCCCCTGGCCACAAAATCGCGGCGCGCGCGCGGCCTTGGGAAATAAGTTCCGCATATTTTGGATCCATTGCCAAGGCAATATCATCAGGGCCAGCATTGACAGGGTCACAGACATTCGAAACCCTAATCGCCCCGTCGCCCAAAACATCAGCGCCGATGGCTTTGGCAATCTCAGCTATGGTATAGGTCATATGTCACTCCGCGTCAGTTGCGGACAGGATTACCCTTTGATGGATCCTATGACCACCCCTGCCTTGACCAGCGCGTTAAATATTTTTGCGTCGCGCCCATAGATGTCGCGTCGAAATTCTATGCCACCGGTTGGTTTGGTAACTGCAGTTCGGTACATCAAATGGACAGGCACGTGTTTTTCCAACGGAATAACGGTCTCGCGTCCGGTATCAAGCGCAGCCTTGAAAGTTCCTTTCGGATCAGAGGATTGCACAGACAACAGCGCGTAGGCAAAATCAAACGGATCAGCAAGGCGGATGCAGCCATGGCTGAATGCGCGGGTTTCGCGCGCAAATAGACTTTTGGACGGCGTGTCATGCAAATAGATATTGTACTTATTCGGGAACATAAACTTCACCAATCCCAAGGCGTTTCGCGTTGATGGCGGTTGCTTAAGATCGAATGGAAAGTTCGTTTCAGTGAACTGGGTAAAATCAATACCTTCGCGCGAAACAACAGTCCCGCTTGTGCTGATCAGATTAAGATAGCTGTGCGCGCTCGGATCACGCTTTAGCGCTGGCAGATATTCTTTTACAGTGATTGAACGTGGTACATTCCACGTTGGATTAACCACCATATGTTCGATTTCGTCAGAAAACTCTGGGCTGCGCTGGCCATCCCGATTTGTACCGACAACGGCGCGTGTTTGAAACTCAAGGCGTCCGTTATTGATAATTTTGGCAGAAAAATCCGCAAGATTGACCAAAACATGACGCTTGCCTTTGTCAAAGTTGGACCAACGTTCCCGTTCCATCGCAACGACAATCGACGCAAGCCGGTCTTCGACAGGCACATTAAGCTCTGCGATAGTGCCCGAACCAGCCACACCATCGGGGTTCAACCCGTGATCCGCTTGAAAGCGCTGTACAGCTTTTTGCATATCGGCGTCGAAGGTTTTGGTAACCGACCGCTTAAGATACCCTTGGGACATCAAACGATCACGCAAAGCGACAACCCCCGCCCCACTGTCGCCCGGCGATAGTTTTGCGTCGCGCAGTTTGGGACCCCAACCACCTTGGGCAACCACGCGCAACAGCTTTTCTTTTTCGTCCAACAGACGGTTGTATTCGGCACTTTTGGGGGCGAGCGCTTTGAAAAAGCCGCGCGGTGAAGACTTCACCAAAGCCGCCAAAAACCCTGTGCCATCAATTTTGGGGACCTTGCGAACGATGTCAGCATCAACTTTGCTAGGGATCAAAACGCCCGTTGAGATATCACGTACATAGGCCAAAAAGGCCTTTGTCATTTTGCCTTCTAACATACCAAGATCGGCCGTTGTGCGCGCAGATTTCAAAAGTGTTTCGAGACCGGCAGCGTCATAGCTGTCGCGTGGCAACGCATGACCGGCAGAGTTTGAAAGTGCATCGAACAACCCCGCACGTCGCTTTTGCGCATTTTGCGACTTTTCAACCCAAATCGGTTTGAACTGAACCGATTTGTAATAAGCCATTGCTTCAGAGTCTTTTGACAGCGCTTTGCTGAGCGCAAGTTGATAGGCAACATCATTTTGTTGCGCAAAAACGCCCGTGCCTGTTAAGGCAATTACCAATAGTAGCAACAAAGTCTGCAATGATTGCACACGTCGTTTAAGACTGCCCACAACAACCCCCAAGTCATCTAAATAAAATCATTCAATGGTGCTGTCCTTTAAACGATTTTTCCTAAGTTTGTCTAATAACATTTAGGTTAGGTCAGGTTAATTCAACGAGATATTGACGATCTTGTGCGTCAAACACACAATCTAGTGGCATATATCAAACACTGGCAAATATTTGCTCAAAAAACCTTGAAATCCGGAAATTCAAAAATAAACGCTTGGTAAACGCAGGGTTTTTAAAAGGCGCTGGTGACATTCGTAAAATATCGATGTTGTCGCGCCGGACCGGTGAACGGGTCAACACCGTTTATTGGATCGAAGGCGAATATATACCTGAGGCGTTGAAAGAGATTAATTATCTGATGCGCGATTGGCGTCGCAACGAAGTCATGAAAATAGACGTGCGCACCCTTGACATCATCGCAGCCAGCCACGGCCTTTTAGATACCACAGAACCGTTTCAGTTGTTGTCGGGCTATCGCAGCCCCCGCACAAACGCATCGCTGCGCAGCAAATCGCGCAGTGTGGCGAAAAATTCACTGCATATGCAAGGCAAAGCCGCAGACCTACGCCTGGGGTCACGTTCGGTCGCACAGATCACCAAAGCGGCAACCGCCTGCCATGCTGGCGGTGTTGGGAAATACAACCGATCAAATTTTGTGCATATGGATTGTGGTCCCGTACGCACGTGGCGCGGTTAAAAAAACGACCCTCAAAGGCCAAGTAAATACTTGGCTTTTTATTTTCTTAATGGAAAGACATCGCATGTCCAAAATTTATCAGGTTGTGACCTATTTGGAAATCAATGACGATGCCGCCCTTGCTCGATATGCTGAATTGGCAGGTCCCGCAATTTCCGCTGCAGGTGGACGTTTTATTTCACGTGGCCTGCCCGTCGGCACACAAGAGCTGGGTCAAATCACGCGTACCGTTATTATCGAATGGGATGACCTTGACACTGCGAAACAAGGGTTCTCGTCACCGGCGTACAAAAAAGCTTTGTCTTTGCTTGGCAACAGCGCAAAACGCGACATCCGATATCTGGAAGCAATCGGTCACGCCTAGCGCCGATATCCCGTATATTTTTTATTAAATTTCGGCTAAACTGCCCTAAAGGGAGGTCGCCATGAGATATATTTTTGCATTTCTATTCAGCAGTTTGCCGATGACGCTTTGGGCCGAACCACAATTGGGTGACGATGGTTTACATAAACAACCCTGGTTTTCACAAAGCTTTTTAGAGCTTGCCGACGATTTATCCGAAGCACGCGACGATGATAAATTATTGATGGTTATTGTCGAACAGGCAGGCTGTCCCTATTGCCGCGAATTGCATCGTGTCAATTTCGAGCGAGCCGAGATTGTGAACGAAATAACGCAACACTATCTGGCAGTTCAGCTCGATCTTTGGGGGTCACGCGAAGTGGTTGATTTTGATGGTACCGAAATGGAAGAGCGCGATTGGATCCAAAAAAACGCCATCCACTTTACGCCCACCACTTTGTTTTTCACCGCGTCTGAGGATGGAACCCCAAGCGAAGTGTTTAGAATGCCCGGGTATTTCAAACCATTTCATCACCTTGCAGCGTTAAAATATGTTGCAAATGGCGCCTACGCCGAGGAACCGTTTCAGCGCTATCTGCAAACCGTCTTTGCCGAATTTGAGGCGAAAGGCATTGATCCAAATGTCTGGAATGAATGACGTCTGCCTAGGCAAGAACGTTTTGGGTCAGATGGTTTGCAACGTCAAAGAACGCTTTCGCCTGCGCACTCTCTGGCTGTGCCACCACTATAGGCGCTCCGCCGTCTGATGTCAGACGGATATCAATATGTAATGGCACTTGCGCCAAAACAGGCACACCCATTTTCTTTGCCTCGGCAACCACACCGCCGTGCCCAAAGATATGTTCCTCATGTCCACAATTTGAACAAATATGCGTCGACATATTTTCGATCAGGCCAAATATCGGGGTCTTCAACTGATTGAACATCGCAATACCTTTGCGCGCATCAAGCAAAGCGACGTCTTGCGGCGTTGAAACCACAATCGCACCGTCCAACTGGGCCTTTTGCGCAAGGGTCAGCTGCACATCCCCTGTTCCGGGGGGCAAATCAACGATCAAAACGTCCAATTCGCCCCATTCCACCTGAAAAAGCATTTGCTGTAAGGCGCCCATTAACATTGGGCCACGCCAAACCACAGCTTGGTCAGGATCCAGCATAAAGCCCATGGACATAACGGTGACGCCATGCGCTTTTAACGGGATAATGGTTTTCCCATCCGGGCTGGCTGGTCGCCCCGTCACGCCCAACATCCGCGGCTGTGATGGCCCGTAAACATCTGCATCCAACAATCCTACACGCTTGCCCATCGCCGCCAAGGCACATGCAAGGTTTGAGGAAACCGTCGATTTACCTACGCCGCCTTTGCCGGACGCAACGGCGATAACGCGCGCAACCCCTTTGATTGACTGTGGGCCAGCGGGCGCAGGACGCGATGGTTTTAGATCGGGTGGTGGGGTTTTAGATGCATGCGCCGTAAGAACAATAGACACATCCGTGATGGCATAATCTGTTTTCAACAGGCTACTGACTTGGCCTTTAACCGCATCGTATTCCCCTGCCCGCGCTGGATCAATTTCTAAGATAAAAGACACCTTTGACCCGTCCGCCGTAAGACCGCGAACGATATCAGCATCCATCAGATTTTTGCCGCTGACAGGGTCTTGCACAGCGCGTAATACAGATGTGACCTGGTCTTTTGTGATGCTCATCTCGGTGTCCTTTACAACTCTGCCCGTGCCATAAATAAACCGCGCAGACGGATAATCCAGCCACGCGGCAGAAAACATTTAGACCACAGCTTATTTTACTTTTAACTGCCCCTGCAGCTTGGCGCCTTTAGCGGTGGTCAAGCTGGAATACTGTACATCTGCCAGAACGATTCCGGTCGATGAAATGCTCAGGTCATTTACGCCGACCGTGCCGCTCAGCTCACCCTCGACCGCGAGGCTATCACATTGCACGGTACCTTCTACCTTGCCAGAGTTCAAAATCTTAATCGCTGTGGCCTGGATTTGACCTTTGACCTCGCCATCAATTTCAATGTCGCTGTTCGATTTGACTTGACCATCAATTTTGACGTCAGAGCTTAAAAACGTTTTGGCCATTCCGATCCCCTTTTGCAACTGGTGTGACGCTACACTGCAAGTTTTCAGCGTGATTGCAAGCGTATTACACCAAATAATTTTGTTGCGTGCTATCTGGACCAGAATATCAATCCAGTTATTGATAACGCTGCACAAAGCCCAAGCGTGATCAAATCAGCAAACGCACCATGTGTGACCGCCCCAGTGATCGAAATTGCGATGGTCGCCAAAAAACAGGCGGCCCCCAAAACACGCCCGATGATAGAACGTGCCGCACCACGCGCGCTACGAAAGTCTTGTTCGATGATATGTGTCATAATTTTCTCCCTCATGTGTCTTTGGTGTAAGTTGGAAATGGGGCAAGATTTCGACACAAACGCGCCGACATCAGGGTCATTGTTTCTGTGTTGGAAAAAATATTTGCACGTTGCGCCAGACCGGTTCATGAAACGCCTTGGTTTTGGATTGCCCTTTTTTGCGAAACATGTCATAGGGACGCAACTTTCGCGAATTTTCTTTAATCGCGCGGTCTCTCGTGGGTGGGTGCGAAAGTGGTAAAGCCCTCCCTATGAAACGTGCTAGACATGAATGGAGCACACATGCCTTTATATGAGCATGTCTTTATCTCGCGTCAGGACTTGTCCAACGCGCAGGCAGAAGGCCTGATTGAACACTTCTCCACAGTATTGGCGGACAACGGTGGCAAAGTCATCGAAAACGAATACTGGGGCGTTAAAACAATGGCCTATAAAATCAACAAAAACCGTAAGGGTCACTATGCGTTCTTGCGCACAGATGCGCCTGCGACTGCGGTTGCGGAAATGGAACGTTTGATGCGTCTACACGACGACGTTATGCGTGTTTTGACCATCCGTGTTGATGAACATGCCGAAGGTCCTTCGGTTCAAATGCAAAAACGTGACGACCGTGGCGAACGCCGCGAACGCCGCGCATAAGTTGAGGGATCTAACCAATGGCAAACAAACCATTTTTCCGTCGTCGCAAAGTATGCCCATTCTCAGGCGATAATGCACCTGCGATCGATTACAAAGATACGAAATTGCTACAGCGCTACATCTCTGAGCGTGGCAAAATCGTACCATCCCGCATCACTGCTGTCTCTGCAAAGAAACAACGTGAATTGGCCCGCGCAATCAAACGCGCACGCTTCTTGGCACTTTTGCCATACGCTGTGAAATAAGGAGAATTTGATATGCAAGTTATCCTATTAGAACGCGTTGCAAAATTGGGTCAAATGGGTGACATCGTTGATGTCAAACCTGGCTATGCTCGTAACTTTTTGTTGCCACAAGGCAAAGCGCAAACAGCATCTGACGCAAACGTAAAAGCGTTCGAAGCACAAAAAGCGCAGCTGGAAGCCCGCAACCTAGAGACAAAGCAAGAAGCAGAAGCTTTGGCAGCGAAATTGGACGGTCAGCGTTTCATCGTGATTCGTTCAGCGTCTGACGCCGGTGCATTGTACGGTTCTGTATCACCTCGTGACGCAGCAGAAGCCGCAACAGAAGCAGGCTTTAGCGTAGACCGTAAACAAGTTTCATTGATCGCACCGGTCAAAGAACTTGGTCTGCACGAAATGTCAGTCAAACTGCACCCAGAAGTCTCTGCAACTATCGTATTGAACGTTGCACGTTCCGTCGAAGAAGCAGAATTGCAAGCCTCTGGTAAATCCATCCAGGAACAAGCTGCAGAAGACGAAGCAGCCGCTGAATTTGAAATTCAGGAATTGTTCGATGATATCGGTGGCGCAGCCGCTGATGAGGACGGCGAAGAAGCGTAAGCTTGTTCGAAACAATCCCGAAACGCCCGTCATTTTGGCGGGCGTTTTTTTATGTGCCCTCCCAATTGACAAGCTTGGCAGGCTTGGATCATATCGCGCAATGACCGACCCAAATCCAAAACAAGAATTCGTTCACGGCATTCGTGATCAGCTGCCGCTGCAGCTGGGGGTTATTCCATTCGGCATGGTCTTTGGTGTGCTTGGGATGGCCAGTGGGTTGACAGAATGGCAAACCATTTTGATGTCCTCGATTATTTTCGGCGGCGCCTCACAGGTGGTTTTTGCGCAACTTTGGATGGCGGGTGCGGCACCGGTTATTGTTGGATCGTCGGTAACGGTTTTGAACCTGCGCCACGTGCTTTACAGCGTGACAATTGCGAAATACTTGCGCAATCTTTCCCTCGGATGGCGCATCATATTGGGGTACCTTTTGACAGACGAAGCCTTTGCTGTTTCCATCAAACGCTTTGAACAAAACCCTGTTCCACGCCACGCTCATTATCACTTGCTTGGTTCTGGCCTAACCCTTTGGACGTTTTGGCAAATTTCAACCGCCGCAGGCGTCTGGCTTGGCACAACTTTGCCTGCGCATTTGAATTTAGACTTTGCCATCCCCCTTACGTTTATCGCGATTGTTGCGCCTATTTTGCGTAAAATGCCACAAATTTCGGCTGCGGCTGCATCGGGTTTGGTTGCGGTTTTTGGCCAAAGCTTACCATGGAACATTTGGATCATCGCAGCAGCACTTGCAGGTATTGTGACCGGTGCAATCGTCGAACGGGGACAGGATCCGTCATGATTTGGGTTGTAATGATCACAACAGGCATCATGACGTTTTTAATGCGGTTCTCGATGTTTTCGGGATTGATCAATAAACCGTTGCCGGCATCTTTTGATCGTTATTTAAGATACGTCCCAATTGCAGTGTTAAGCGCGATCATCGCCGCATCCGTTGTGATAGATCCGGCAACAAACGCGCCAAACATTGGCACAGATCGCGCGCTTGCGGCAATAATTGCGGTTATCGTTGCGTTGGTGACAAAATCGGTTTTATCGACAATTGCTGTTGGCCTATCGGTCCTGTGGGTTTTGCAAAACCTCGTGTGATTGGAACACCCCAAAATTCAACCGCTCGACCGACTGCGCAGACAACATAACCAAGGCTGTCGCCCACGCAATTCGTGGGGATTGCACAGCCGTATTTTGCGGCTAAATCTTGGCCGCTGCCTGATCATAGGACGCCACAATCGCACGCGCGCGATCACGGATGTCATCACGTGTCAGATCAGGGGTAAAAAGCGCCGTGCCAATGCCAAAGCCTGTTGTTCCGACCTTAAGCCAATCGGCAAAATTATCAGAGCCCGCACCTCCAACCGCATAAACCTTGCAGTCTTTTGGCAAGACAGCGCGCAAAGCCGCAACGCCAGAAGGCCCCATAATCGACGCAGGAAAGATTTTTAAACCGGTTGCCCCGTGACGCAGCGCGGTAAAACATTCGCTCGCCGTAAAGCAGCCTGGAAAAGATTGCATGCCGGCCGCGCGCGTGGCGTCAATCACGGCTGGGTTACAGTCGGGCGAAACCACCATCCCAGCGCCGATATCGGCCAACCGTTTGACGTCAGCTATGTCCAAAACTGTGCCTGCCCCAATCAGCGCGCCCTTTCCGAATCTGTCAACCATCTGCGAAATCGACCGAAATGGATCAGGTGAATTCAGGGGAACTTCGATATTTTCAATACCGGCGTCGATCAATATATTACAGGTATCAATTGCATTAACGGGATCAAGCCCGCGCAAAATTGCGATAATGGGTCGGGTCATGACTGGTTTCCTAAAATATGATCATAGGCAGATTTTATGCCCTTTATCGTAAGCGTGGTCGCATCTGCCACACGCGCTTGGGCACCCAAAGCCCGCAAAGCATCCGCATAGCGATCACAAAGCGTTTTATTACCAACAAGCACAACGTCTTGGCCCAGCCAGTAAGGTTTTGCACCCGCCAATTCTAGTCCTAATAGAGACCCCGACAAGGTTGCACGCGCAGACGCTTTTGAGCGGCCATGCAAGATATCTTGGGCGCGCAAGGAAAACAGACGGGCAGAAATTGATTGCGGATGAGAAAGCGCCTCTTGGACGGCATCGACAAAGGCGGTATCGTCCCAATCCACACTATCAACCGAAAGCCGTAGGATCGATTGCTTTGCAAGCAACGAAAAAATCTCGCCTGTCATATAGGTTTGAAAGCTCACCACCTCGCCCGCGCTGACATGAACCCATTTACTGTGGGTTCCAGGCAGGCAAAGCACACCATCCCAATGCGGATTGTCTGCGATAAATCCCTGTATTTGGGTTTCCTCGCCCCGCATCACATCAGCCGGCTGAGCCTGCGACAGGCCCGCGAGTATGTAGACGGATAAGCGCGGGTCAACGGTTTTGACGGACACAATGCTGGACAAGTGCGCGGGGGCACACGGGACCTTTGAATAAGGCGCTTCAACCCAGCCGGTTTTTGCCCCCACCATACCGCAACACACGACAGTCAAACGTTGGTCATCAATCAAAAGATCTTGCACAAGATCAAGCAAGACCGGTTCATATCCATCCGAAGA
>RFZH01000046.1 GCA_009920815.1 Paracoccaceae bacterium | reverse complement strand
CTGCAGGCCAAGGCCAAGCGCCCGCACGACAAGCCGGATTTGCCGCAGGGCTCGGTGATGATGTCCCCGCGACGACGTTAAATAAAATGTGTGGATCGGGAATGAAAACGACCATGATCGGATACGACCAAATCGCGTTGGGATCTGCGAATGTCATGGCTGTGGGTGGCATGGAAAGCATGTCCAACGCGCCCTACCTTTTGCCAAAGATGCGTGGCGGTGCGCGACTGGGGCATGGCCAAGTCATTGATCATATGTTTTTGGATGGTCTAGAGGATGCCTATGACAAAGGTCGCTTGATGGGAACCTTTGCCGAAGATTGCGCCGAGAAATATCAATTTACCCGTGAAGCACAGGACGAATATGCAATTGCATCGCTGAACAATGCACTTAGGGCGCAAGAAACGGGCGCGTTTGCAAATGAAATAGCTGCTTTTACGGTCAAAGGTCGCAACGGCGATCTAACAATTTCTGCTGATGAACAACCGGCCAAAGCGCGCCCTGAAAAAATTCCGCATCTTAAGCCCGCGTTTCGCAAAGATGGAACTGTAACGCCCGCAAATTCTTCGTCGATATCGGATGGTGCGGCGGCATTGATTTTGGCATCGCAGGTTTATGCTGATGCGCATAGGCTGCCAGTGCGTGCCATCATTCGGGATCACGCAAGCCACGCGCATGAACCGGGTTGGTTCGCAACCGCCCCTATCCCTGCGGCGCGAAAATTATTGGATCGCCTCGGCTGGTCTGTTCAAGATGTTGATTTATGGGAAGTGAACGAAGCCTTTGCCGTCGTCCCCATGGCATTTATGCGAGACATGGGGATCGCGCGGGATAAGATGAATGTCCATGGTGGGGCCTGTGCCCTAGGGCATCCTATCGGGGCATCGGGCGCGCGCATTATTGTTACATTGTTAAATGCGATGGAGCGGTATGATCTAAAACGTGGCGTTGCCGCCATTTGTATCGGTGGCGGTGAAGGGACCGCCATTGCGATTGAGCGTCCATGATGGTGCGGGTGAATTATCGCGAACTGGCAGCCAATATCGCGGCACTGTGTGATGGCGAAGACGACGTAATTACCTTGATGGCAACTCTCGCTTGTGAAGTCCATCATGCCGATGATCGGTTCCATTGGACCGGGTTTTATCGGGTTGTTGCACCAGAGTTATTAAAGATTGGTCCATATCAGGGGGGGCATGGCTGTTTAACCATTCCGTTTGCACGTGGTGTCTGTGGCGCAGCCGCACGGACGGGCGAAACCCAATTGGTGGATGATGTGAACGCGTTTGCCGATCACATTGCCTGTTCAACGACAACCCAATCGGAATTGGTTATTCCTGTTTGGAACGGTGCGGGTGTGCTGATCGGCGTCTTTGACATCGATAGCGATTTTCCCGCCGCTTTTGATCAAGCTGACGCCGACGAAATTGCTGCAATTTTGCGATCGGTCTTTGGGCGCATCTAACGTTGATCCACAACAGTTGCGCCAACGGCGCGCAACTGTTCATCAACCAAAGCGATTTCGTCAACGCTCAAGGATTGCGCGCGCGGATAGAGCGGCGCAGCGCGATCATTAAAAATAGGCGTGTCCCAGCCATCTGTTGTTTCCATGAAATGCGACACACCTGCGGTCCCAAAAACCCTAAGATAGCCCTGAAGAACCACGTCTAGATATGACAACAGAATCGGATTTTGGGCCGTTGGCTTTTCACTGGTGTGTTCAGGAATCGAATAAATTGCCACTTGTAAATCAGGGTGATGGTCATGATCAACCTGATGGGATGCGGCAAGTCGGGCATAGCCCACTTCGCGATCATCCAAAGCAACCCAATCTCCATTTGGCACTTGTGCAATAAGACCCAGCAAATGCGTCGACGCGTCGGGTACAATCGTTAAAAACGATTGATCGCGAATGTCTATTCTACGCCAAACGCGTCGCCACCCCCGCAGGGTCGCGGGGCGTGTGTCTTGGTAAATATGTGTCTTGGCATTCACAAGGCTGCCATAGCCAAAGAAATAGGGATCCATCATGCGGTGATATTTGTTCCAAGCAAATGAAATTGTCAAATGGTCGGGAGAACTGGTCACCAGTGCCGAAGGAGCAACCGCCCCGGAAACTCTCAGGCGAAAGGACCGTTTCATAAATAAAATCTGGAGAGTGATGGCGGTACGTCATCCGCCGAAGGGATAACGATCTCAGGCAAAGGGACAGAGGGGGCATCGCAACCAGGGCAATACCCTAAGTAAACGTGATGCCGGAACATCCGGTAAGACAACGAGGACCGGATGACAGACGAATTAAAACGCACCCCCTTTTATAATACGCACGTGGCCAATGGTGCGAAAATGGTGCCATTCGCAGGATATGATATGCCTGTTCAATATCCAAGCGGCGTCATGAAAGAGCATTTGCAAACACGCGAAAAGGCTGGCTTGTTTGACGTGAGCCATATGGGGCAAGTGATATTACGCGGTCAATCTTATCAAGATGCAGCCGTTGCGTTGGAACGCTTGATCCCGATGGATGTCCAAGGTCTTGCTGAAGGGCGCCAGCGGTATGGGTTTTTCACGAATGACCAAGGTGGAATTCTTGATGATCTTATGTTTGCGAATCGTGGTGATCATATTTTTATGGTCGTCAACGCGGCATGCAAAGAGGCAGACATTGATCATCTGCGCGATAATTTAGAACCTGATATCCACGTCAAAGTCCTAGAGAATAGGGCGCTATTGGCGTTGCAAGGGCCCAGTTCAGAATCAGTATTGGCCGAACATTATCCGCCTATCACCGATATGCAATTTATGGATGTCGAAACGATCCCGATTGCCGGCGCGGAATGTTGGGTTTCGCGGTCCGGGTACACGGGTGAAGATGGGTTTGAACTTTCGATTCCGTTGGCAGCCGCGTTGGATGTCGCAATAGCATTGGCGGATCATCCAGATGTGGAATGGATTGGCCTTGGTGCGCGCGACAGCTTGCGGCTAGAAGGGGGATTGTGCCTCTATGGTCATGACATTGATGAGACCACTACGCCAATTCAAGCGGGGTTAACTTGGGCAATTCAAAAAGCCCGCCGCGAAAATGGCACGCGCGCAGGGGGGTTCCCTGGGGCTAACGTGATTTTGGGTCAGATGGTATCAGGTGTTGCCAATACCCGTGTCGGTCTGATCCCGCAAACCCGTGCGCCGATGCGCGAAGGCGTGGAATTATTCGCAACCGAAACTGACACTGCCCCCATTGGGTATGTCACCTCGGGTGGGTTTGGGCCCAGCGTAGGGTCGCCTGTCGCTATGGGGTATGTGCCTACTGAAATGAGTGCGCCAAACACCGTATTATTTGGTGAGGTCCGTGGAAAAAGAATGCCGGTGCAAGTTAGCCGTCTGCCCCATGTACCCGCCCGTTTTAAACGCTGAGCAAGGAGAGACCAGCAATGAAGTTCACAGAGGAACACGAATGGTTACGCGTCGAGGATGACTTGATCGTGGTTGGCATTACGGAACACGCAAGCGCGCAACTTGGAGATATTGTTTTTATTGAGCTGCCAGAAGAGGGCACAACCGTTTCAAAGGATGACGAAATTGTTGTGATCGAAAGTGTAAAAGCTGCCTCGGATATCTTGGCGCCGATTGACGGCGAAATTGTCGAAGTAAACGAAGCCTTGGTCGATGAGCCCAGCAAAGTAAATGACGATCCCATCGGGGATGGGTGGTTTTTCAAGATCAAGCCATCCGATCCATCACAAATGGATGATTACATGTCCGAAGAACAATACATGAAATTGATCGGCTGATGTATCACTTCCGTCGGGTGCCACCGGCGGGAGTATTTTGCAAAAGTGAAACCCCTTGTGTCTAAAAGGAAACGGTATGCCGTACACGCCAACTCATTATTTGCCCTATGATTTTGCCAATCGCCGCCATATTGGGCCATCCCCCGCAGAAATGGATGACATGTTAAAGGTGGTCGGCGCGAAAAGTTTGGATGCGTTGATTGATGAAACGATTCCAAAATCTATTCGTCAAAAAGAACCTCTGGATTTCGGCAAACCGTTGTCCGAGCGCAAGCTGTTGAACCACATGCGTGTCACGGCATCTAAAAACAAAGTGCTGACCAGTTTGATTGGCCAAGGCTATTATGGCACCGTCACACCACCTGTGATTACCCGTAATATCCTTGAAAATCCTGCGTGGTACACAGCCTACACGCCGTATCAACCCGAGATTTCACAAGGTCGTTTAGAGGCGTTATTGAATTTCCAAACTATGATTTCAGATCTGACAGGTCTTGAGATTGCGAACGCGTCGCTCTTGGACGAAGCGACCGCCTGCGCCGAGGCGATGACAATGGCGCAGCGGGTTGCGAAATCTAAAGCAGGGGCGTTTTTTGTGGATGAAAACTGCCACCCACAAAATATCGAGGTGATCAAAACGCGTGCCAAGCCTTTGGGTATTCAAGTGATTGTTGGCGATCCAGATGATTTGGATGCACAACAGGTATTTGGAGCGATCTTTCAGTATCCTGGAACGCATGGTCATATTCGTGATTTTACCGATCACGTGGCAGCCTTGCATGAGGCAAAGGCCATTGCCGTTGTTGCGGCGGATCCATTGGCGCTTACCTTGTTAAAGGAACCGGGTGCGATGGGTGTTGATATCGCTGTTGGGTCAACCCAACGGTTTGGCGTACCAGAAGGATACGGCGGTCCACATGCGGCGTATATGGCAACCAAAGACGCCTATAAGCGATCAATGCCGGGACGCATTGTGGGTATTTCCATCGACGCGCATGGCAACAAAGCCTATCGTTTGGCGTTACAAACCCGCGAACAACATATTCGCCGTGAAAAAGCCACCTCGAATGTCTGTACTGCGCAGGCCTTGTTGGCCGTTATGGCATCATTTTATGCGGTTTTTCATGGTCCTGAGGGGCTTAAAGCCATTGCACAACGCATTCACCGCAAGACCGTGCGTCTTGCCAAAGGGCTAGAGGCCGCAGGCTTTACCGTTGAGCCATCGGCATTTTTCGACACAATCATCATTGACGTAGGATTGTTGCAACGCGGGGTTTTACAAGCCGCAGTGAACGAAGGCGTCAACCTGCGCCGTGTTGGTAAAACAAAGATCGGAATATCGCTTGATGAACGCAGTGGTCGCGTCACGACCGAAGCGGTTTGGCGTGCGTTTGGGATTGATCGTAATGACGACGACTATACCCCAGAATATCGTATTCCCGATACTATGCAGCGACAAACAGCCTATTTGGAACATGACGTGTTTCATATGAACCGCGCTGAAACGGAAATGATGCGGTATATGCGCCGTTTGGCGGACCGTGATCTGGCACTTGATCGGGCAATGATCCCGCTTGGATCATGTACAATGAAGCTTAACTCTGCCGCTGAAATGATGCCCGTCAGTTGGCGTGAATTTTCGTTGATGCACCCGTTTGTTCCAAAAGATCAGGCACAAGGATACGCCGAATTGATCGAGGATTTGTGCGACAAGCTTTGCAAAATCACCGGTTACGATGGCATGTCGATGCAGCCGAACTCGGGTGCTCAGGGCGAATATGCGGGCCTTTTGACGATTGCTGAATATCATGCGGCCAACGGTCAGGGGCATCGCAACGTCTGCCTTATTCCAATGTCCGCTCATGGCACCAACCCGGCAAGCGCACAAATGGTGGGATGGAAAGTGATCCCTGTCGAAACCGCCGAAAACGGTGACATTGACGTCGATGATTTCCGCGCAAAAGCAGAACAATACGCAGATCATTTAGCCGCGTGTATGATCACATATCCGTCGACCCACGGCGTATTCGAAGAAACTGTCCATGAAATTTGTCAGATCACTCATGATAACGGCGGACAGGTCTATATCGATGGTGCAAATTTGAATGCGATGGTCGGTCTGTCGCGTCCGGGTGATCTGGGCGGTGATGTCAGCCATTTGAACCTACACAAAACATTTGCCATCCCACATGGTGGCGGTGGGCCAGGCATGGGGCCGATTGGGGTCAAGGCGCATCTTATTCCGTTCTTGCCGGAACAGTCTGGGGCGGTGTCGGCTGCGCCTTTTGGGTCTGCGTCTGTTTTGCCAATCTCTTGGGCGTATTGTTTGATGATGGGCGGTGCGGGTCTGACCCAAGCGACCCGTGTTGCTATTTTAAACGCAAATTACATCGCCAAGCGATTGGAGGGCGCGTTTGAAGTGCTTTATAAAGGCAAACAGGGCCGCGTTGCGCATGAATGTATTCTTGATGTGCGCCCCTTCGCAGAAAGCGCGCATGTCACAGTTGATGACATCGCAAAGCGTCTGGTTGATGCAGGTTTTCACGCCCCAACCATGAGCTGGCCGGTCGCAGGCACATTGATGATCGAACCAACCGAGTCTGAGACAAAAGCAGAGTTGGATCGTTTTTGTGATGCTATGTTGGCAATCCGCGAGGAAATTCGCGCAATTGAAACAGGGCAAATTGATCCCAACAACAACCCATTGAAAAACGCACCACACACAGTCGAGGATTTGGTGGGCGACTGGGATCGACCCTATTCGCGTGAACAGGGATGTTTCCCGCCCGGCGCATTTCGCGTTGACAAGTATTGGCCACCCGTCAATCGCGTGGATAATGCGTATGGGGATCGCAACTTGGTTTGTGTGTGTCCGCCAATGACGGATTATGCCCAAGCGGCCGAATAAAAACGAAATGAAAAAGCCCGCATCACATTTGCGGGCTTTTTGTTAAAACATGACTGCCTGCCAATTCAGCATTTCGGTGAACTGGCTGCCACGTTGTTCGCGCGATATTTCTTCAAGCTCGCCATTTTGCGTGTTTACGAGAATATCGCGGACCGTCAACGCACCCTGAATATCAACTTCTACTGTCAGGCTGACCACATTATCTTGGACATTATCCGCGACAATGACTTTTCCATTTGGTGTAATCTCAAGACCTTCAAGCGGAAACTGATCGACGATACGAACATCCCCCTGTGCGGTCGAGGCCAATTCAATTTCGCGACCTTGCGCTGTCTCGGTCAATGTCGCGATCAAATCGCCTTGGTCGATAGGGTTGAATGTTAAGATACGTCCTGACGCAGCAGGATCTTTTCGCGCCACGTCGATAAACAGTGGTCGGTACCCGCGGCCTGCAAGAGGGGGTGTTCGAAGAAATGAACGCGCTTTTGGCAGAATTGCGATATGATACTAAATTTGCAGAGCTGCAGAACACTTATGCCAATCTGTTTTCTGCCGTCGGGCTAAATGTCTATCCTATAACAGAGGCTGAAACATTAACCCTGCAACAGCTTGAAGATCAGATACATTCAGCATGGTCTGAGCTGGGTGAAGGTCTTCACTAAAAACCTGGTATCCGTTCGCTTCAATCCTTAATGATACTTATCCGTGGCTTAGGTTTTGGCAGCGTATCCTTTTGGTGCGTTTTCGAGACCCTATGGTGCGTTATTACGTCCTTTGTTTTTCCTCAACTCAATGGCGCTGCCGTCGTTAACAAAACTATCCGGGTGAGGCCCATGATGGGGTGCCCGTAGTTTTGAAGAATACCAGATTGCTGCGATTTGTGCGGCAAGGAGGACAAATGAATATTATTAAATCTGCACTCATGGGATCAGTGATCGCCGCTGTTGCAGGTGTTTCCGCGGTCGCAGACACAATTAAGGTTGGCATCCTACATTCGCTTTCTGGAACGATGGCGATTTCGGAGACAACCTTAAAAGATACCATGTTGATGTTGATCGAAGAGCAAAACGCAAAGGGCGGCGTCTTAGGTAAACAGCTGGAAGCAGTTGTTGTCGACCCAGCCTCAGATTGGCCGAAATTCGGGACATTGGCACGCCAATTGATCCAGCAGGACGGCGTTGCGGCAATTTTTGGCGGTTGGACATCCGTATCGCGCAAAAACGTATTGCCGGTCGTCGAAGAATTGAACGGCCTAATGTTCTATCCGGTGCAATACGAGGGTGAAGAAAGTTCAAAGAACGTCTTTTATACGGGCGCTGCGCCAAACCAACAGGCAATCCCTGCGACGGATTATTTCCTGAATGATCTGGGTGTTCAGAAATTTGCCCTTTTGGGGACCGATTATGTCTATCCAAGAACAACCAATGCCATCTTGGAATCCTATCTGAAATCAAAAGGCATTTCAGCTGACTCAATCTTGGTAAACTATACACCTTTTGGGCACTCCGACTGGGATGATATTGTGGCCGAAGTTGCGGCGATGGGTGAAGACGGGTCCAAAGTTGGTGTCATTTCAACCATCAATGGTGATGCTAACATCGGTTTCTACGAAGCTTTGGCCAGTGCTGGCATTATGCCATTTGACATCCCTGTCGTAGCATTTTCTGTTGGCGAAGAAGAGCTGTCAACATTGGACACAGCTGACTTGGTTGGCCATTTGGCGGCATGGAACTATTTCCAATCCGCTGACACGCCTGCGAATGCCGCATGGGTGCAAAAGTGGAAAGATCGCATGGGTTTGGCACGTGTGACAAACGACCCGATGGAAGCGCATTACATTGGCTTTAACATGTGGATCAACGCGGTTGAAAAAGCAGGGACCACTGATACCGATGCCGTGCGCCAAGCGATGTATGGTCAAACATTTGCGAACCTGACCGGCGGGACAGCAACCATGTTGCCCAACCACCATTTGTCAAAACCCGTTTTGATCGGCGAGATCAACGAAGCAGGCCAATTTGATGTTGTCAAGCAAACAACCGAAGTGAACGGCGATGCATGGACCGATTTTCTACCTGCATCCAAAAAGCTAAAGTCTGATTGGAAAAACCTCGGTTGTGGAAAATACGATACGACGTCCAACACCTGTGTTCAGATCAAATCTGATTACTAAATCCCTCAAGGCCGCCGTTTTTTATTTTTCGACTTTTTTTGAAAAAGCTATACATTTGCTTGCATTCTAGCAAAGTAAAATATGCGATACTTATGCCAAAACCCAAAAGCCGCGTGCGGTAAGGGACGTTATTCTTTGATTGGAGGGCGTTATGTCAGAATTGGTGGTAATGTGGGATTGGCTCGCGTTTGCGGTGCGGTGGTTACACGTGATTACGGCGATCGCCTGGATCGGATCATCGTTTTATTTCATTGCCCTTGATTTAGGTTTGCGCAAAGCACCCGATTTGCCTGTCGGCGCCCATGGCGAAGAATGGCAGGTCCACGGTGGCGGTTTTTATCATATTCGCAAATACTTGGTGGCCCCTGAAAGCATGCCTGAGCATTTGACATGGTTTAAATGGGAAAGTTATTCGACTTGGCTGTCTGGCGCCGCACTCTTGATGATTGTCTATTGGGCAGGGGGCGAATTATACCTCATTGACCAAACCAAGGCCGACTTGGCCTTGTGGCAAGGGATCTTGATTTCGGCGGGATCCTTGGCGGTTGGGTGGATCATTTATGACTGGTTGTGCAAGAACGGGTTAAAGGATCGTCCGACCCTTTTGATGATTTTGCTGTTTATCTTATTGGTGGCCATGGGCTGGGGCTATAACCAAGTCTTTACAGGTCGCGCGACCTTGTTACATCTGGGTGCGTTCACCGCGACAATCATGACCGCCAACGTGTTCTTTATCATCATGCCCAACCAACGTATTGTTGTCGCCGATTTGATGGCAGGCCGCGCGCCTGATCCCAAATACGGTAAAATCGCCAAATTGCGATCGACGCATAACAATTATCTGACCTTGCCTGTCGTGTTTTTAATGCTGTCGAACCATTATCCATTGGCCTTTGCCAGCGAATATAATTGGGTCATCGCAGCATTGGTCTTTTTGATGGGGGTCACGATCCGCCATTATTTCAACACGACGCATGCCCGTGCCGGCAACCCGATTTGGACATGGCCTGTGACGGTGATTTTGTTCATCTTGATTATTTGGCTTTCGACCGCGCCGCTACAGTATGAAAATACCGAAGATGCGGCGTTGTCGGATCGTCAAAACATCTTTGCTGCGGCTGATGGATTTGAGAATGCCCAAGATATCATTTTGGGGCGGTGTTCGATGTGTCATGCCGCCGAACCCGTCTATGACGGCATTCGCCGCGCGCCCAAAGGCGTTCATTTGGAAACGACGTATGACATCACCGCTATGGCAAAGGCGATTTATCTGCAATCGGGCCTGACCCATGCGATGCCGCCTGCAAACGTGACATGGATGGAAGACAGCGAACGCAAAGCCATTCGTGATTGGTACCAGAATGCAATGGATCAGATGCCACTGAGCCTTGCCCTGAACTGATTTAGCACCAAAAATGATTTAGTTTGCAATTTTTTCCCGTAGTATCCTATCCTTTAGGAGTATACCAAAGGGTATCATCTTTATAGGGGTAGAGTGGAAGGGAAAACATGCTCAAAGAATTCAAAGATTTCATCGCCAAGGGCAATGTCATGGACATGGCCGTTGGTATCATCATCGGTGCAGCGTTTACAGCGATCGTTAAATCCATGGTGGACGACCTGATCAATCCGATCATCGGTTTGTTCCTAGGCGGTGTTGATTTCACCAACAACTTTATCGTTCTCAGCGGCGATGGCGACTACGCGTCATTGGCCGAAGCGCGCGAAGCGGGTGCCGCCGCCTTTGCATACGGGTCATTCTTTATGGCCATAATCAATTTCTTGATCATCGCATTAGTGGTGTTCATGTTGGTGCGTTATGTCAACAAAGCAAAAGACGCAGCCAAAAAAGAAGAGGCCGCCGTCGAAGCGCCGGCCGCGCCAGTAGGTCCAACCGAATTGGACGTATTGCTAGAAATCCGCGACAGCTTGAAAAAATAATGGTGATGATATCACGGCGAAAGGCACCCAAAATTGGGTGCCTTTTTTGTGTTGCTTTGGGCGTATCAGACCCGCGCTACGAATAAGGTTCCGCGTTGTTTTTTGTGTGTTTGCCATGCGCTGTGATGGGCCGCAAACACCGCTTCAAAGGTTGGAATATTCGACGGTTCATCCGAAATTAAGACCCATCCCTGTGGCGATACGGCATCCAACAAACGCGCCAACACGCTGCGTTGGTCGGCTTGGGTCAGCATATGCAGTGTCCTGTCGCACAAGACGACATCAAAGACGCCCTTTGGGGTGTATGTCGTAAGATCGGCCACGATGCCTTGGACGGCTAAGCCTTCTTGATCTGCTTGGGTTTGCACATCACGGATCCCGTTTGGCGACAGATCGATGCCCACAACATGATGGCCACGCCGCGCGATAAACAACGCATCACGCCCCTGACCACAGTCAACATCCAAAACACGTGCCTTGGGTGTGTCAAATGAATCAAAAAATTCGGTAAAAATCGCATTTGGTTGACCCAAGGCATGCGCCGTTTCGCCGTATAGCTTGTCGTAATCATATCCCATTTATGGACCCCGCTCTGTATTCCCTGACCCCCAATGTTTGGGTGCAAAGCACCAGATGCAAGGCACAAAAAAGCGCCCCAAAGGGCGCTTGAATTAAGGTAATGAAATCTATGTGACGTTATGCCAACAATCCCGCGTGGCGCATGGCGGCTTTGACCTTGTCTTTGGTGCCGTCTGTCAATGGCGTCAAAGGCAGGCGAACTTCGTCGGAACATAGGTCCAACAGAGACATCGCGTATTTCACGCCGACCAAGCCAGGTTCGGTAAAGATCGCCTGGTGCAAGGGCATCAGGCGGTCTTGCAATTCCAACGCTTTGGCATAATCGCCTGCAAGGCAGGCCTCTTGCAATTGTGAACACAGCGCGGGCGCCACGTTTGCGGTGACCGAAATACAGCCTACACCGCCTTGGGCGTTGAACCCATGCGCGGTCGCGTCTTCGCCCGAGATTTGCAAGAAATCTGTGCCGCATGTGATGCGCTGTGCGCAGACGCGTGCCAAATCACCTGTTGCATCTTTGACGCCGATGATACGGGGCAATTTCGCCAATTCGCCCATCGTTGCCGGTGTCATATCGACAACCGAACGACCTGGGATGTTGTAAATAACGATCGGCAAGTCGCAGGCATCATGCAGCGTTTGGAAATGCGCAATCAACCCTGCTTGGGTCGGTTTGTTGTAGTAGGGTGTCACAACCAACGCAGCGTCTGCGCCCACAGATTTTGCATGCTGCATCAGGCGTAGCGATTCTGCGGTGTTGTTCGATCCCGCACCGGCAACAACGGGAATGCGCCCGGCTGCCGCTTTGACTACGGTTTCAACGACCAATTCATGTTCTTCGTGGCTTAACGTTGGGCTTTCGCCCGTTGTTCCAACAGGCACCAATCCATGGCTGCCCTGATCGATGTGCCATTCGACCAGCTTTTTCAATGTGTCCAGATCCACAGCGCCGTTTTTGAACGGCGTGACTAACGCGGGCATTGAGCCTTTTAACATGACACGCTCCTTTCGTTTTGGCGGGCAGGGCCCGGATGAATGACAAGTTTTTGCCGATCACAATCTTGTAGGTGTTCTTGCGGCAAGAGCTGGTCTAAAGTGTCGCCAACCTATCCCGCTTTGCGCAGGAAAATGCAAGCATGTTAAGAGTATTAATTACAATTCTTTCACTCAATGCGACCTTGGCAGTTGCCCAAGACGGTCTGCGGCCGTTGGCGAATGCCTTTGTGCATATGAAGACAGAAAACTGGACCGAGGCAGAACGTGTTGCGATCAAAGATGGTCAAGCGGCCCTAGATGTCGTGTTGTGGACCAAACTGCGCGCCGGAGATGGTACCCCGCGCGAAGTCTTGGATTTTCTTTCCCGCAACAAGGATTGGCCTGGTCTACCATATTTGCGCAAGCGTTCCGAGCCTGTGTTTGAAACCGCTGAGACCGCTCAGATCCTTGCCTTTTTCGGCGATAGCTTGCCGCAAACAGCGCAGGGTGCCTTGATTTATGCGCGTGCGTTGACCCGTAACGGACAGACGTCAAAAGCCGAGCTGATGATCCAAAACGCATGGGTCGATTTTTCAATGGATCAAAAAACCCAAGATGTTTTTGTCAGCCAATTTGGCGGGGTGATAAAGCCGCTGCACGAAACGCGCTTGATCAATTTGCTTTGGCGCGACGACCACGCGGGCGCGCGTGCAATGGTGCCGCTTGTTTCTGCGGATCTGGCTGCATTGCTTCAAGCGCGTATCGCGCTGCGTAAAAAAGAAGGTGATGTTAACGCCTTGATAGATGCCGTACCAGCAAAGCTGCGTGATCATCCCGTTTTGTCACACGCGCGATTTGAATGGCGTATGACCTCAGATTTTCGTGAGAGTGGTATTTCCTTTTTGCGGGAACGTTCAAAATCCGCCGTGCTATTGGGAAAACCACAGGCTTGGGTGACCTATCGTGAACGCATTATTCGCGACATGCTGTAT
>RFZH01000045.1 GCA_009920815.1 Paracoccaceae bacterium | reverse complement strand
ATAATAATAGAAATACTTCTTGGCAAAATACTTGTGCAATATCATGATGCGGCCCCTGTTTCGGCGATTGGAGGGGCGATTTTCCGTGATCTTTGCGTCCACAAGAGCATCATACAGACACAGGCTAGCCCAAAAATGCTGGGCGCGTAAATCAAAGGCCAAAGTTCATAGATCGTGCGGGTTGGTCCTGTTACCGCGCTTTCGATCATTTTCATCAATACCAAAACAAATATGCCAAAGAGTATATAGCGTCCAACGCCAAAGCGGCTAAAACCTGCGACAAATATTGCGCCAAATCCGACCAGCGCGGTTGTAAACGCCAAGACTGGGCCATGCAGCCTTTTGTGCAATTCCTCGTTTACGAATGCGGGTGGGCGGTTAGAAATCTGTTGTGCAAGTTTTGGCGTCAGCAGGATGGTTGAGGTCGGCACCTTTGAAATGGCGAACTTGGTCGGGGCGTTGTCAAATATATCTGAACCTAAATCATAGGTCCAATCGGCGAATTGGGTGATCGAGAGTGTTTCTGTTTCTTTTTCATAATTTTGGGTTTGACCGTCAGATAACACAACAATGTTTCGATCCCCTTGGCGCAATAAATATCCTGTGGATGCGGTATGAGTGACGCTCTGTTTCGGATCTCTGCGGTCCGAGATATACGTGTCTTTTAATTCGCCCGTTGCGAGTATTTCGCGGATATAAAGTGTGACCCCATCGGCCGGATGCTGAAACACGCCATCCTTTAACAGTTTTGCGGCAAGGTCTGAGGAAAGCTCTGTCTCACGATAGGTTTGTTTCTGGCCAGCGAGGGGCGCGAGAAACAGCGTAAATACAGCCAAGAACAGTGCGCTCAGCAAACCAAAATAGGCAAATGGCCGCGCCAAACGCCACGGACTGAACCCTGTGGCTTGCATGACGGCCAGCTCGCTTTCATTGCTGAGACGATTGGTGACATAAAGGGTTGCTGCAAAACTAGATAACGGAAGAACAGCGGCAAAAACGCTTGGCAGGGCCAATGAGGAAAATTCCAAAAATACCCAGGCGGAATGGCCATCCCCAATCAATTCATCAAACAAGATGACAGCGCGGTTGATCCAAACCAAAAGAACAAATACCAAGGTAAAAAAACCATAAACCGAAAAGCATTGAGAAAGGATATATCTGTCGAATTTTGACATCACGCCCAACGCCTTTGATAGTGGTTGTCTTTGTGGATTGCAAAAATTCGATACATTGTCCAGCCCAGTCCACACTTTGCCCGTTTTGTGCAAGCGAAATTAAGCCATATCCAATCGGGTCATGTTACATAAAAAAGAATTTTTTTCCACTTATATATGGTCATTAGAACGTGAAATGATTACTGCTTAACAAAATCCAACAAACGGGAGCGTGATATGTCAAAGGCACTTGATGTAAAGCTTGCAGAACTTGATTTAACAGATCTATCTTCTTTCGATGGCAGGATCGTTGCGATTGTGTCCTCAGATGGTACCTTGGATCAAATTGGTCGCAAGCTGAACAAAATCTCAAAAGGAAGCTTGGCGCGTTTAGTGTCATCTGACAAATTTGAAAAAATGAAATTGAGCGATGTCACGACGCTTGCCTTTCCGGTGGGACTGGACGCGGTTGCGATAGATGTGGTCAAGCTTGATCGCCGCGCAGATGCGCAACAGGCGCGCAAAGCAGGGGCTCTTAGCACATAAAACCAATGCGGATGGCGCTGACGATGCAAAACATGTGACCGTTATGGCGGTCAAACCAGAGGACCACCGTGCGTCTTTTGACACGGCGATTTCGATTGTCGAAGGCGTTAATTTTACCCGTGACCTGGTTAATGAGCCTGCCAATATCTTAACCACGACTGAGTTCGCGACCCGTTTGCAAGGGCTTAGCGCGCTTGGTATTGAGGTCGAAATATTGGATGAAGCTGCCTTAAAAGATTTGGGCATGGGCGCGCTTTTGGGGGTTGGACAAGGATCTGCCAGCCCGTCAAAAATTGTTGTGATGCAATGGAACGGTGGCGAAAAAGGACAAAATCCATTCGCACTGGTTGGCAAAGGCGTATGCTTTGATACCGGGGGCATTTCCCTAAAGCCCGCGGCCGGAATGGAGGATATGACCTCTGATATGGGTGGCGCTGCGGTTGTCGCGGGGACCATGAGATCGAAGTTATTAACACAGATGCCGAAGGTCGTTTGGTGCTATGTGATGTCATGTGGTATGCGCAGGAACGTTTTAATCCAACGGGTATGATCGATTTGGCCACCTTGACGGGGGCGATCATCATCGGTCTTGGGCATGAAAATGCAGGTGTGTTTTCAAATGATGACACACTTTGTAATGCCTTGTTGGGCGCGGCAAAAGCCGAAGATGAAGGTGCGTGGCGGATGCCATTGGGTGATGCTTACGACGCCCTGTTGAAATCGCGCATTGCAGATATGAAAAACATCGGCGGTCGTCCTGCAGGGTCGATTACGGCTGCACAATTCCTACAGCGTTTTGTTAAACCACAGACACCGTGGATCCATCTAGATATTGCGGGTGTCTGTCAGACGCCTGGCGCATCGACCTACTCGGCGTCGCGCGCATCGGGTTGGGGGGTGCGCACGCTGAACCGGCTGGTTTCCGACATCATTGAAGCGGATTGATGGGCGCGGTCTATTTCTATCATCTCACGCGGCAACCGCTTGAACACACCTTGCCTGTTTTGCTTGAAAAAGCACTACAGGCAGGGTGGAGCGTGGAAGTGCGTGGTCGCGATAGCGCAATGATTGAGCAATTAGATCAAGACCTATGGAAATCGCCTGAAGACGCTTTCTTGCCACACGCTATTTCGGATGGGGTGATTGACGCATCAACGCCAATAATCTTGGGTCAAGCGCCTGCATCGCCAAAGCGCGAGTGCATCATACTTGTTGGGGGTGCAGAGGTAACGCCAGATGAAATAGCGGACGCACAGCGCGTCTGCGTTTTGTTTGATGGCCATGATAACGATGCCGTAAGCTTGGCCCGTCAACATTGGAAATATTACACCGACGCGGGATGTGTCGCGCAATATTGGTCAGAAGAAAGCGGTCGCTGGGCCAAAAAGGCCGAGAGTGGTGCAACCAACCAATCAAAAAGCTAAATCATCTACGCAAAATCATTGCGTCACGTGTAATTTCAATGCTGCCAAAGCGGCGTAGATATTCCATCCCCAAAAGCGATCCGAATAAATCCCCCCCATTTACGGTTGCGCGCACATTTTCATCATGAAACGGGCCGAGCGAAATGGATTCAAGCCTTACCGGGGCGCTGCTCACCGGGCCATTTGCTGTGTAGGCCGTCCCGATAAACGCAAGTTTGGACAGGTCAAACCCGAGCTTTTTGGCATCATCTTTACTTAGCACAATTTCTGTTGCGCCAGTGTCAACCATAAATTCTATGGGTTTTCCGTTCACGGACAAAATTGCCATGAAATGACCGTCCGGTCCAACAGGTAAAACAACGTCGCCAGATGAGGTGACTTGCGCATTGCGCGGGCCTGAATTGTTGAGGGATTGCCACATTCCAACCCCAAAGATGGCAATAGCAAAAATCACTGCCCATGCCAGCAAAGGCTTTAAAAGGTCACGCAAACGGCCATAGGACAACAAAACCGGCAACCCGATGGCAAAGGCCAAGATTGACAAATATACCAGTCGTTCATAGTCATTTGTATCCATGGATGATATTTAGGAACGCAAACCGAAATCGGCAATCCCATCCATCACAAATTGCACGGCCAAAGCCGCCAATAACATACCCAACAGACGTGTAGTGACATTGATTCCGGTTTTGCCGAGGGCGCGTTGTATCAAAGGGGCGGTTAAAAACATCGCGAAAACAGATGACAAGACAGCTGCAATGACCCCAAAGGTCCAGATCAAGCTATTCTCAACATTTGTGTTTCCGGCCAAAAGGATGACGGTCGCAATGGAACCAGGTCCTGCGATCAGTGGAATGGCCAAAGGAAAAACGGATGGGTCATCGCGCAGCTCTTCGTCCTTTTGACCTTCGCGTCGTTTTGTACGGCGTTCAAACAACATATCAAGCGCGGTTATAAATAGCAAAATCCCGCCTGCGATCCGAAAGGCTGGCATTGAAATGCCTGCAAACGACAAAATAGCATCGCCAAATAACGCAAAGGCGACCAAAATAAAGAACGCAACAATAATTGCACGCGTTGCAATTTGGCGCTGAAGCTTAATCTTCATATCTTGGGTCATAGCCGCAAAAAGCGGGGTCAGGCCAATGGGATCGACAATAACAAATAGCGTCACAAAAGACGTAATTAAAAATGGAGTGTCCATACATCCTTACCCTGTCGCGAGTACCTTATCCAACGCACCTTGTGCCGTCACCCAAAGCGTTTCGGCGCGATCAATCGCTTCCATCACTTCGGCGTATTTACGGTTCCATACCTCTAACTCGCCGATCTTTTCGTCCTCGTAAAGCGCAGGATCTGCAAGCTTTGCGGCCAATTTATCTTGCATGGCGGCCAGTTTTTCAACCCGCTCTTCACATTTCCTAAGTTCGGCCCTGAGCGCCAAAATTTCATCTCGTGTCGCGCGTTTCGGTTTTGGCGCAGGTTTCGAAGCCTCTTGTTTTTTGGTGTTTTCGGATGACAGTAACTGTGCACGATAGGCCTCAAGATCATCGGGGTATGGCGTGACCTGTCCGTTTTTGACCAACCATAACCGATCAGCAACCATTGATAAAAGATGCATATCATGGCTGACCAGAATAACGGCGCCGCTGTAATCGGTTAATGCTTCGACTAAGGCTTCGCGACTTTCGATGTCGAGGTGGTTCGTTGGTTCATCCAATATCAAAAGATGTGGTGCGTCGAGTGTCGCCAACAAAAGCGACAACCGCGCCTTTTGACCACCCGACAGGCTGCCGACCAGTGTGTCGGCCTGTTCAACGCCGATCCCAAAGCCCCCCAAGATGGCGCGCAATTGCGCGGGTGTGCGATCAGGACGGGCGCGACGTATGTGGTCAAGGGGCGTTTCGTCCAGATGCAGTTCATCAACCTGATGCTGCGCAAAATATCCGATACGGAGTTTTGAGCTGCGCACAATTGCGCCGTCCATAACACTTAATCGATCTGCGATTAATTTTGACAGCGTGGATTTGCCTTCGCCGTTTTGGCCAAGCAAAGCGATCCGATCATCTTGGTCGATGCGTAGGTCAAGCTGACGCAAGACGGTCCGATCACCATATCCAACGGATGCCTGATCAAGGCGCAAGATGGGCGGCTGTAGCTCTTCTGGATTGGGGAATGAAAACCGACGAAGCGCGGCTTCTTGCGGGCGTGTGATTGGCTCCATGCGCGCAATCATCTTTAGGCGTGATTGTGCCTGCTTCGCTTTATCCGCCTTTGCACGAAAGCGATCAACATAAGATTGCAAATGGGCACGACGCGCCTCTTGTTTCTTTGCTTCCGATTCAGCAACGGCAAGGCGTGCGGCGCGTGTGCGCGCAAATGTGTCGTAATTTCCTTGGTAAAAAGTAAGGTTCTTATCTTCTAGGTGTAAGATACCACCAACAGCGCGATTCAAAAGGCCGCGATCGTGGCTGACGATGATCACTGTGTGCGGATAACGTGCAAGGTAGGTTTCTAGCCAAATAGCGCCTTCAAGATCTAGATAGTTTGTCGGTTCGTCCAAAAGTAAAACATCTGGTTGGGAAAATAAGACGCCCGCAAGAGCGACACGCATCCGCCAGCCACCTGAAAATGCTGAACACGGCATCGACTGTTTATCGATGTCAAAACCTAACCCTTTCAGAATCGATGATGCGCGCCCTTCGGCGGACCACGCATCAATATCGGCCAGTCGGGTTTGGATCTCGGCGATCCTGTGCCCGTCTGTTGCGCTTTCAGATTCCTTCAACAGCGCCGCGCGTTCCGTATCGCAGGCCAAAACCGTTTCAAGTAGCGAGACCTCATTGCCAGGCACTTCTTGTGCGATGCCGCCAATTCGTGCGCCTTTTGGCACCGTGATTGCGCCTGTATCAAGGGATAACTCCCCGCGGATCACGCGAAACAGCGTAGTCTTTCCCGTGCCATTCCGTCCGACAAGCCCGACCTTGTGTCCCGTTGGAATCGTGGCAGTAGCGTTTTCCACCAATGTGCGTCCGGCGACAGAATAAGAAATATTTTCGATCTTGATCATGGTTTTTTCCGGTTTCACGCGTTTCTAGTTGGGGCAGCTCAGTGTCTCCTACTTGGTCGATCGGCAAAACAAAAGAGGGGCCGCCCAAAAGATTAGAGTGTTTTGCCTGACTGCAGTTGTAAAGTGATCATGAAAACAGGTCGTAAAGGGACTTTTCAATTAGGTTTGCCCGTGTTATTGCGCGGCCAGTTTACACAGAGGGCTTTTGCCCGATCAACCAAGGATAGATGAAATGGCCGTCGAACGCACACTGAGCATCATCAAACCAGATGCAACAACTCGTAACCTAACAGGTAAAATCAACGCGAAATTCGAAGAAGCGGGTCTGCGCATTGTTGCACAAAAACGCATTCATTTGACACCTGCGCAAGCTGGAAAGTTCTACGAAGTGCACGCAGCGCGTCCATTCTATGGCGAGCTTTGCGAATTCATGGCGTCCGCACCAGTTGTTGTTCAAGTTTTGGAAGGCGAAGGCGCGATTTCTAAAAACCGTGAAGTCATGGGTGCAACAAACCCAGCAGACGCAGCACCCGGCACAATTCGTGCGGAATTCGCGCAATCTGTTGGTGAAAACTCGGTTCATGGTTCAGACGCGCCCGAGACAGCAGCCGTTGAGATCGCTTATTTCTTCTCTGGCCTCGAGCTTGTGGGATAAGGTTTCGGATCGCATCGCGATCCGACCAAAAACGCGGGCCCTTGGCCCGCGTTTTTTTATGATGACTTCTAAAAGGACGAATATGGATGACCAGCATGACGATCGCGTTTGTTTTGGTCTCCTCCGACATGATGTCCATAATAAATCATTTGAAAATCGCCATGCGTTTGCACGACCCAAGAACATTGTTCACGCACAAACGGTCGTAAGATGCTCGCGGCGTATTCATCATGATTGTAGGGTGCATAAATGTCGCCAATGTCATGCAATAGGGCACAGACAACCCAATCAATATCTGCGCCGTCGCGCCACGCCCGCGTCGCAGATTGAAGCGAATGACCCAAACGCGTGACCTTATACCCAGATAACGATTCATCTAATTCGACAAGCGCGCGTAAAAGCCGATCAGCGGTGCCTTTGGCATATTCAATTTCGTGGATGGTCAGAAAATCATAGTCTTCCTTGTCGCCATCTTTCATTTGTGTGAATTTGACTTGTTCCATGGTGATGTGTTCCCCGTCGTTTTTAACCACATTGGAAAGAAATACGGTTTATGTAAAGTGCGTTGTGCCCTGCTCAGGTGCGATCAATTTTTTGGCTTAGATGGATTAGGCTTTCTGATCCTTTGACGCCTTTTATTTCTCCGATCTTGTCGAGTGTTTGATCAAGTTCTTCGGTTGTTGACGCGTAGATGTCGATCAACATGTCAAAACGTCCGGATGTGGTAGAAACCCGTTCGACAGTGGTCAAAGATTTCAAGCGCTGCAGCACCGCCGCCCCAGAGCGGGGTTCGATGGTCAAAAGCGCTGTTGCACGGATTGGCGGGCGCAACTTATGCCCGGCGCGAACTGTAAAACCTGCAATCGCGCCTTGTGCAATAAGGCGATCTAGCCGCGCTTGGGCGGTCATTCGCGCCACGCCCAACACACGGGCCAAATCCGAAATTGGCATGCGTGCATTTTCAGTCAACATACGGATCATTTTTTCGTCTAAATCGTCAATTTGCATATTTTTACCGTCAATATGATTAAAAGATTTATAATAATAGTATTGATGGATGATGAATAGTGCAAGAAAAATGCTTACCCTGTTTTTAACAGATGAACATTGGGACAGCGCGCAAATACTTTCCTAGCTGCATCTTGACCCCAATTGCGGTTGCTCGACTGGCCCATGCGGTGTTCATCTGATCGGAAAAGAGCAGGTGAGACATGCGACACGAACGGATTGATAACTGGCCTACAGCCGCAGAGTATTTCAAAACAACGCGGCCTGATGATCCGGTTTATTTCTTTTCCCCAAGGCGGTTGTGTGCAACTCACTTGTTCTTTTCCGATATTTTTCCAGGCACGGTAACCTATGCGGTAAAAGCGAACGATCATGTCGACGTGTTACGCACGTTGGCCCAAGCCGGCATGACAGCGTTTGATGTTGCTTCGGTGGTCGAAATGGCCAAGGTGCGCAGCGTGTCACCGAACGCACAATTGCATTATCACAATCCAGTCCGTTCACGGTCAGAGATCGCAATCGCCAAAACTTTTGGCGTGCGGTCATGGTCGATCGATTGCTTGGCTGAATTGGACAAGCTGGGTGACTTGCCGCCTGGTTCAGAAATTGCCGTTCGTTTCAAGCTGCCGATGCAGGGTGCAGCGTATGATTTTGGTGAAAAATTTGGCACCACGCCCGAAAATGCGGCCTCGTTGTTGCGTGCGGTTGTGGCGCGCGGGTTTGTTCCCTGTTTGACGTTTCATCCAGGTACGCAGTGTACTGATGTCGAGGCGTGGGCCCGTTACATTCACGAAGCCGCAAGAATTGCCGAGGCGGCACAAGTGCGTATTGGACGGTTAAATGTCGGTGGCGGATTTGCCTCTGATCGTGGTGCAGAAATGCCCGATTTGGAAAAAAGCATCGAACACATTGCGATGACCCATACCAAAGTGTTCGCATCAACGCTGCCCGAGCTGGTGTGCGAACCTGGCCGGTCTATGGTGGCCAACAGTTTTGCGGTTGGATTATGCGTGAAAGCGATACGTCCTGACGGGTCATTGATTTTGAATGATGGCATTTACGGGGCCTTGGCAGAGTGGCGTGACATGGTGGCCGTCGGATCGCGATTAATTGCGGTTTATTCCGCGGATGGCACTCCTAAAACGTCGCCAAGTCGTCCGCGCGTGGTGTTTGGTCCGACGTGTGACAGTCTTGATCGTGTTGATCAACAAATCGCTCTCCCAAATGACATCGAAGAGGGCGATTACATCGTGATCCAAGGGATGGGCGCATACAGCCTGTCGCTCGCATGCGGCTTTAATGGCTATGGGCAGGGTGCGGTCGTAAAAACCGAGGATTTTTAAAGACTGCGCTCTGGACTTTGACATCTGAATGACTAGTGTTGGCACCGAAATGTAATTAGGTGGTGCAAGATGGATAAGTTCGGAAAAAGTCAATCAACCTCGCGTGTCGAAGATCAACGTTTTTTGACAGGCCAAGGACGCTATGTTGACGACATAGTGCCCGAGGAGGCTTTGGTCGCTTTTGTATTTCGGTCCCCTGTGGCGCACGCCGTTATCACAGAACTGGATGTGTCTGACGCCGCTGAGATGGATGGCGTAAAGCTTATCTTGACATCGCAAGATTTGATTGATGCGGGCGTTTCAATGGATTTGGCAGGTATGACCATTAAAAATCGCGATGGATCAAATGCTGCCGCGCCAGCACGCCCGTTGTTGGCGCATGGAAAGGTGCGCCATGTCGGTGAACCAATTGCATTTATTGTGGCAGAAACTTTGGAACAGGCCAAAGATGCGGCCGAGGCGATCATATTTGATTTTGAAGAATTAGATGCCCATTTGGCTTTAGACATTGGTGGCGCAGAAATCCACGAAGGCGTGGCGGATAATTTAGCGTTTGATTGGGCGATTGGCGATCAAGACGGGGTGGATGAAGTTTTCAAAACCGCTGCCAAAGTTGTGTCGCTTGAGGTTGGTGACAACCGTGTCATCGTCAATTCCTTGGAACCTCGCGGGTGTTATGCCGAATGGGACGGATCTAGGTTACATTTGTCGGTAAATGGTCAAGGTGTTTGGAACCAAAAAAATCGCCTGCAGCAGATGCTAAATCTTACTGCGGAACAAATCCGTGTAACCAACCCTGACGTTGGGGGTGGCTTTGGGATGAAGGCAATGACCTATCCTGAGTATTACCTGGCGTCCGTTGCCGCGATGCAGCTAGCTACGCCTGTGCGTTGGATGTCCGAGCGGACCGAAGCGATGTTGTCAGATAACGCTGGGCGCGACCTTGTGTCGATTGCAGAATTTGCATTTGATGCCGATCACAAAATCCAGGCGTATCGGGTGCATACGGTTTGCAACCTAGGTGCGTATAATTCACAATTTGGTCAAGGTATTCAAACCCAACTGTTTTCGCGCGTTTTGATGGGCACCTATGATGTTCAAAAAGCGTATCTGTCTGTCAGAGGCGTCTATACCAATACAACCCAAGTGGATGCCTACCGTGGTGCTGGCCGTCCCGAAGCGATTTATGTTCTTGAACGTTTGATGGATCGGGCCGCGCGCGAATTAGGCGTTGATCCGATCGAATTACGACGCAGAAATTTCATCGATAAATCGGCGTTTCCGTATAAGTCGGTGACAGGTGAAACCTATGATGTTGGAGATTTCCATTTGGTATTGGACCATGCGGTTCAATCCGGCGATGTCGCAGGTTTTGCATCGCGAAAACAGCAAAGCGCGGCGCAAGGAAAGTTGCGTGGGATCGGCACGTGTTTTTACATCGAAAGCATTCTGGGTGACCCGTCGGAAACGGCGCGCGTTGAATTTAATGATGACGGAAGTGTTTTCATTTATGTTGGCACCCAGTCAAACGGGCAGGGCCATGAAACGGTTTATGCGAAATTTTTATCAGATCAAACAGGGATCCCATTTGAACAAATCACTGTTATTCAGGGTGATAGTGATCGTATCGCAAAAGGTGGTGGCACAGGTGGGTCCCGTTCGGTGACGACGCAAAACACAGCAACATTGGCAACTGTGTCAAAGATGATTGAAAGCTTCGGAGCTTACTTGGCCGATAAATTTGAGGTCACTGCCGAGGATATCCAATTCGATGATGAACGCTTTCGCATTGCGGGGTCGAATGAGACCCCAACAATGCTAGAGGTCGCAGAAATGGCCCGTAACGAAGGGCGTGACGATTTGTTGGTACATGAACAAACAACCACGCTACCCGGTCGTTCTTTCCCGAATGGCGCACATATTGCTGAGGTCGAAATCGACAAAGAGACGGGTCAAGTTACCCTAGCGAAATATACCGTGGTTGATGATTTTGGAAATCTTATCAATCCGATGCTGGCCGCGGGGCAGGTGCATGGCGGGATTGCACAAGGCGCCGGCCAAGCGTTGATGGAACATGTCGCCTTTGACGAAAGTGGCCAATTGCTGACTGCTACGTTTATGGATTATGCGATGCCGCGCGCAAGTGATATGCCGATGATCAATCTTGAATTTGAACCAGTCCCATCGACCGCGAACTTGATGGGGATGAAGGGATGTGGCGAAGCAGGGACAGTGGGATCAATGGGCGCAGTAGCAAATGCGGTTCAAGATGCGTTGTGGGATTTGGGGGTTACCCAAGCTGACATGCCCTTTACCCCACATCGTGTATGGCAAATGATGAATAGTGCTGCGCGGTCTTAAACATAAATTTCGTGCTTTTGGGCGCAAACTTTGGCGAAGTTTGGCAAGCCATGTCCCGTTGCTGGGCGATGGCGATGTCACCGTTCCAAAGGGGCGAACACATATCATTTTATTGGATGGTACGTTATCTAGCCTCAGGCCGGGGTACGAAACATCGATTGGATTGATTTTTCGTCTGCTTGGCAAAACAACAGCGAAAAGAACTTTGTATTATGCACCTGGCTTACAATGGGGCGATTGGCGGTCCAATCTACGCGTTCTAACGGGACAAGGATTGGGGCATCAAATCAGACAGGCCTATGGGGCGCTTGCGATGCGCTATGCGGACGGTGACGAAATTTTCATTTTTGGCTATTCGCGCGGAGCCTTCGCGGCAAGATCTTTGTGCGGAATGATTGACGAGGTTGGATTGTTACGCGCGGATGCTGCGACACCGCGCAACATAGCGACCGTGTGGAGATTGTATCAAGCCAAGCGTCAAAGCCCTGTGGTCACGAACACACTGTGTCGGCGCCCTGTTCCTATCAAGTTTTTGGGTGTTTTAGATACGGTCAGTGCGCTTGGGTTGCGCATTCCGATCCTTTGGCGTTTTTTGCCCAACCGCTATAGCTTTCACAGCCATCATGTGTGCGACAATATCCAAGCCGCATTTCATGCGCTTGCTTTGGATGAAACCAGATTGGCCTATGCGCCTGAGTGTTGGGATTTTGATCATATCCCGCTGGGAACACGGGTCGAGCAGGTTTGGTTTCGGGGCAGCCATGGTGATATCGGTGGGCATCTTGGCGATGCACATCAGGTAAGGCCTTTGTCAAATATACCGCTTAAATGGTTGCTGGAACGGGCCGAAGAACAAGGTCTTGACCTGCCTGATAGATGGCGTGATCAGTTCCCAACCGATATCACAGCGCCCAGTCTGGGGACGTGGCGCGGAGTAGGGCGATTTTTGCTTTTCCGCGCCAAACGGCGCGTAGCATTGTCTGACCATGAATGGATTCATCCCAGTATTGGGTCCACGCAAATGAAAGAGTACTTACATGACTGAACACTATTCGGACGCACATTTGCGTAACATTTTGAAAACTGTCAAAACTGTTGCGGTTGTTGGCATCAGCACCAATCCAGCCCGCCCAAGCTATTTTGTCGGTCGTTATCTGACCTTGAAAGGGTTTGATGTCATCCCCGTTAATCCAGGGCACGCCGGAAAAGAATTATTTGGCAAAACGATCGTGGATGACATTAAGAGTATCAACCGTCAGGTCGATATGGTCGATATTTTTAGAAAGTCGGAAGCGGTTCCAGAAATCGTCGAGGATGCCTTGCAATCTTTTGCCGATTTAAAATGCGTGTGGATGCAAATTGGTGTGTTTCATGCCGAAGCCGCCCAAAAAGCACGCGCGCGCGGGGTTGATGTGATTATGAACCGTTGTCCTAAAATTGAATATCAACGACTGTTTGGCGAACTGCGTATGGGTGGTTTTAATACGGGTATCATTTCGTCGAAATTGTGAACCCTTTTTGGGGCTCTGCCCCAAACCCCGGGATATTTTAGGACAAAAAATGTGATTGTCCTTTAGGGAAATCATACCGCTTCAAAGGGACCATAAACGGGCCCGGTGGAAAAGGTATTGATCCTTTAACGGGCTTGGCGCGATCAGGCCAGTGGCAACGAGATCTGGGTAGTTTATGGCTTGGCTGAGGTAGTGCCGCGTTTGGTAGCCTGATAGAACGGCATGCCTTTCGTCAGAGGAAAGGCGTGTTTTATTCAGGCATTTCTGCGCATCGGATGCGAGCGTTCTAATCGCGTCAGGACGCCCGTCATAAAGTGGCCGTTTGCCGTGAGCGAGCA
>RFZH01000044.1 GCA_009920815.1 Paracoccaceae bacterium | reverse complement strand
AAACACGGCATTGTTTCGATTCTTATGGCTCGCGCCACTTGCGCGGTATATCCACACAAATCCAGCAATGCAAGGCGTTATGTTGAGCCCCTGCCCCGTAAAAAACGCAACACAGGTCTTATTGATGCAAGCTTCGGGGCTTACCAACCTTTGCATAGCGTCGGGCACAATATATTCCAACCAAAAAGGTCAAAATAAATAGCGCCATAAAAGCTAAAAAAGCATAGACCGACATGCGATCAGTTTCATAGACAAACTGAGCTGCAATAACGGGCAATGCCGCCATGGGCAATACAACCAACGTTGCCAACGGGTTTGCGAGCGTTTTATTCTTTTGGCCCAACACAACCAGCTCTATCGCCCTCATGACAAGCTGGTGAAAATGCAATCTGTCAGGTTGCGACACACTGCGCCCACGTATCGGGCGGCGAGCAATCGCAAATAGCATATCCATGACGGGCCAAAAAAACATCAACATAACGGAAAACGGCGCAATCTGCGGGTTGCGTGATAATAACAAAATCCCAATCCATGTTAGTAAGTGGCCCATCGAATAGGCCCCTGCGTCGCCCAGGAATATTTTACCAATTGGAAAATTGAAGACAAAAAGACCCACAACACTGGCCAATACAACACCACACAAGGTTAAAATCGTGGTATCACCAACGCTGTAAGCTAACCCACCAAGGCCACCAGCGATCAACATTGTAACGCCCATCGCCAATCCGTTCAGACCATCGATCAGATTGACAGCATGCGCGATGCCACCTGATAAAATAATTGTAAATATCAAAGAAATAACTGGTCCATAGGTTAAAAACCACAATGCATTTAACCCAGTATCTGTGATCCACGTATTGAAAAGAACCGCAGCCATTGCAGCTGATACAAATGATAAAAGCAATCTGCGAATTGGGCTTACGTCAAACCCAGTGTCTTCGCCTAAGCCGCCCAAACACAGGGATTGTTGAAACGCCTAAAATCAAAGCCATCTCAAACACATCCGGTGATAGGAACGACATGCCGACGCCATATCCGATAACAAGTGTCAAACCACCAATACGCGGCGTAGGCGCAGTATGTGATCGTTGCGGCGCAGAGGAATTATGCCCCTTTGCGGTCAAATGGATATGCAACGGCTTTGTAAAAAGAATAAGAAACGCCACGCAAATAACCGAAGCAAATGAATATACGAAAATATCAACCATCGGTTATGTCCACTAACCAGAATCACAGCATAAATAATTATTATTTTTAGACTATATTTTTCTTTTATCGCGCTGAAAACCCAACCTACGCCCAAATTCAATACTCATGAGGCTAGTATAGCACCAAAACAAAAGTATTGATATTGACCATTAGGTCATAGCACAACGTATTACAAACGACATCAAAAAAAAAGCCCCGCAATATGCGGGGCTTAATTTCATTGATAATACCCAGGTATTAATCACGCTCTTCGATGATTTCGACAAGGTGCGGGATTTTCGCGACCATACCGCGGATCGAAGGTGTATCTTCCAATTCGCGTGTCTTATGCATCTTGTTCAGGCCTAGACCAATCAGTGTGCGACGTTGAACGTCGGGACGACGGATTGGGGAGCCGATTTGTTTTACAACGATGGTTTTTGCCATGTCTTCGTCTCCTTATGCTTCTGCAGCTTCGGCAGCAGGTGCTTCGTCTTTTGAACGAAGGATGTCACCAACTTTTTTGCCACGACGCTGAGCAACCATACGTGGGCTCATTTCCTTTTGCAGACCGTCCAAAGTAGCACGGATCATGTTGTAAGGGTTTTGTGAGCCGATTGATTTTGCAACCACGTCTTGAATGCCAAGCATTTCGAAAACCGCGCGCATTGGACCACCCGCGATGATACCAGTACCTGTTGGTGCTGTACGCATCACGACTTTACCGGCGCCGTGACGGCCTTCGATATCGTGGTGAAGCGTACGACCTTCACGCAATGGAACGCGGATCATGTTGCGCTTTGCTTGCTCGGTCGCTTTGCGGATCGCTTCAGGTACTTCTTTCGCTTTACCTTTACCGAAACCGACGCGGCCTTTTTGATCGCCGACAACTACCAATGCGGCAAAGCCAAAACGCTTACCACCTTTAACAGTTTTCGACACACGGTTGATCGCAACAAGACGATCGGCGAACTCGGGTGCCGCGTCTTCGCGACGTTGTTTGGGTTCTTTTGCCATAATATCGTCTCCTTAGAACTTCAGACCGCCTTCACGTGCGGCGTCGGCCAGAGCCTTGACACCACCGTGAAAGAGGAAACCGCCACGATCAAAGTAGCACTCTTCAACACCAGCTGCTTTGGCACGTTCTGCAAGCGCCGCACCAACCTTAGTTGAAGCTTCGATGTTGTTCTTGCCAACAACGCCCAGTGCCTTTTCCAGTGACGACGCCGCCGCCAATGTTACACCGTTTACGTCGTCGATCAGCTGGCAGCTGATGTTTTTGTTGCTGCGGTGAACGGACAGACGTACACGTCCTGCGTTCACTTTGCGAAGTTTGTTCCGTACGCGCAAGCGACGCTTCAAGAACAGTTGTCTTTTGCTGTTTGCCATCTTTTGCGTCCTTACTTTTTCTTGCCTTCTTTGCGGAAGATATATTCGCCTTTGTAACGGATACCTTTGCCTTTATAGGGCTCTGGGCTACGCCACTCGCGAATATTCGCCGCAACTTGGCCAACGCGTTGTGCGTCAATGCCTTCGACAGTGATTTCGGTTTGTTTTGGTGAATTCACAGTAACATCTGCAGGGATGTCAAAGTTTACATCGTGTGAATATCCTAGGTTCAGCTTCAAAACATTCCCTTGGACAGCGGCACGATAACCAACACCAACGATTTCTAGATCTTTCTTAAAGCCTTGGCTGACACCAGTAACACAGTTTTCAACCATTGAGCGGCTCATGCCCCACTGTTGACGTGCACGCTTTGATTTACCGCGCGGCGTCACAACGATTTGGTTGTCTGCAACTGTGATGGTGACATCGTCCGTCGCATGGAAGGAACGTGTGCCTTTCGGGCCTTTTACTTCTACGGTCTGACCAGATACAGATGCAGTTACACCTGCGGGCAGCTCGACCGGTTTTTTACCAATACGAGACATTCCCAGTCCTCCTTAGAATACAGTGCAAATTACTTCGCCACCAACATTGTTGGCACGAGCATTTGCATCTGACATTACGCCTTTTGGTGTAGAGACGATCGAAAGCCCCAAGCCCTGACGGACAACTGGAATTTCGTTTACGCCCAGATACACACGACGGCCTGGTTTAGAAACGCGTTTCAATTCGCGAATAACAGGTGCGCCATCAAAATATTTCAGGCTGATCACGATTTCGTCGTGACCGTTTGCACCAGTACCTTTTTCGTAACCACGGATGTAACCTTCGTCTTGAAGCACATCCAAAACCCACGCACGCAATTTTGACGCAGGTGTCGCTACGGTGGATTTACCACGCAAAGACGCGTTACGGATACGGGTAAGCATATCGCCGATAGGATCGTTCATATCGTCTCTCCCTTACCAGCTAGATTTCACAACGCCAGGCAATTGGCCGGCAGATCCCAATTCACGCAATGCGATACGTGAAATTTTCAGCTTACGGTAATAAGCGTGAGGACGACCAGTCAACTGACAACGGTTGTGCATACGGTTAGGCGCAGAATTGCGCGGTAGTTTTGCCAATTTCAAGCGTGCTTTAAAGCGCTCTTCCATTGGGCGGCTCTCGTCATTCGCGATTTCTTTCAGCTCAGCGCGTTTTGCAGCATATTGTGCCACCAAACGTGCGCGCTTTTTCTCGCGTTCGATCATTGCTTTTTTAGCCATGTCTTATTCCTTCCCGCGGATCAGCTATTAAAAGGCATGTTGAAATGCTTCAACAGCGCTTTTGCTTCCGCGTCGGTTTTCGCGGTTGTGGCGATTACAATATCCATACCCCAAACTTCATCAACTTTATCAAAGTCGATCTCGGGGAAAACGATGTGCTCTTTGATACCCAAGGCATAGTTGCCGCGGCCATCAAAAGATTTACCAGATACACCACGGAAGTCGCGGATACGTGGCATTGCAATCGTGATCAAGCGATCTAGGAATTCGTACATGCGATCACCGCGCAACGTAACTTTCGTACCTAGCGGCATTTCTTCACGAACACGGAAGCCCGCGATCGATTTCTTTGCCTTGGTTACGACAGCGCGTTGACCAGCGATTGTTGACAAATCTTCTTGTGCAGATTTTGCTTTCTTGCTGTCTTTCACAGCTTCGGCACCACAACCAATGTTTAGGACGATTTTGTCTAAACGTGGGATTTGCATGTCATTTTTATAGCCGAACTCTTCTTTCAAAGCTGCGCGAATGCGGTCTTTGAATTCAGCTTTCAGGCGTGGGGTGTAAGTTGCGTTATCAAGCATCGATCGCATCCCCTGTAGTTTTTGCAACGCGCACTTTTTTGCCGTCTTCTACTTTGAAGCCAACACGTGTCGCTTTGCCGTTTTTATCCAACAACGCCAGGTTTGATAGATCGATCGGCATTGCTTTTGGCAAGCGACCACCTTGGGTTGTTTGTGTTTGACGTTGGTGACGGATCGCGATGTTAACGCCATCTACAACCGCTTTGTTTGCCTTTGGATCAACAGAAGAGATTGTGCCCTTCTTGCCTTTGTCCTTACCGGCCAAAACAACGACTTCGTCGCCTTTACGGAGTTTCGCAGCCATTACAGCACCTCCGGAGCCAAAGAAATAATTTTCATGAAGTTCTTTGCGCGCAATTCACGAACAACTGGGCCAAAGATACGTGTACCTACTGGCTCGCCTGCGTTGTTCAGAATAACGGCGGCGTTGCTGTCGAAACGGATGGCTGTGCCATCTTCACGACGAACTTCTTTTGCTGTGCGAACGACGACGGCCTTACGAACGTCACCTTTCTTAACACGGCCACGAGGGATGGCTTCCTTCACCGAAACTACGATGATGTCACCAACCGACGCGTAACGACGGTGTGAACCGCCTAAAACCTTGATGCACTGTACTCGGCGTGCGCCTGAGTTGTCAGCGACATCCAGATTTGTTTGCATCTGGATCATTTGGTGTCTCCCGACCTTTGGGGTTTCCTGTTACCAGGGATTGCTCCCCCAGGGTTTCGTTTTATTGGTTATTCCGCAGCATCCGCTGCCAGAACTTCCCAACGCTTGGTTTTCGATTTTGGCGCACATTCGATGATGCGAACGGTGTCACCAACTTTGAAAGTATTGTGTTCGTCATGAGCCCGGTATTTTTTGGACTTACGAATAGTTTTTTGCAAAACAGGGTGTTTAAAACGGCGCTCAACAGAAACCGTTACTGTTTGCATGTTCGCGTCAGAAGTAACAACGCCTTGTAGAATTCGTTTAGGCATATCTCAGGCTCCTTACTCTGCCGCTGCTGCAGCTTTTTCGTTCAATACGGTCAAAACACGCGCTGTGGCACGTTTAACCGAACGCATACGCGCAGTGTTTTCCAATTGGCCAGTGGCTTGTTGGAAACGCAGGTTGAACGATTCTTTTTTCAGGTTAGCCAGCTCTTCACGAAGCTGATCGGGCGTTTTATCACGCAATTCTTGGGCGTTCATAGCCATCTTCCTTGTTCAAACACCAGAAGGCCCCGAAGGTTACCTTTGATCCAGTGGATATGTGACGTGCTTGCGCACAAATAACATACGGCCGATTCTGACGAACCAGCCGAGTGATTGGCGTCCTCTACAGCAAGGTTTATGGTTTAGCAAGGCACAATGGCTTAAAAATTGGGAAATTCATGTTTGGCGTTTTTATTTCGATACTTTAGATACACTCTTTATAATTATCCCCAATCTATCTGGTATGAACCAGATCGCATGATTTAAGGTATTAGAGTTTATGGTATGACACTCCCTATTGGCGTAGGTCCGCATGAAGGTATCGAATTTGATTTGATGCGGATTGATAAAAAAGACGTGGCGCTTTTCTTTGATTATGAACCAGATTGGCTTCATGATGCGCTCGCGCAGGGGTTTGAGCTAATCTTATTTGCCGATACGCTAATAAACGGTCAGCTTGCATTCACACGCATTATATATCGCAAGGGGTTTGAAAGCGCCGCCATGCGGTTAAAACATCTTATCCAAATTGAGGCCAAAGGATTTGATCCCGAACGTGAACATGAAATTGGCGCAATCCTGTCCTATTCAAAATGTGACGTTGACGCCTTTCTGGCGCATGTAAAACAGACCCGCAAAGATTAAATACTTTTCTTATGTGTCATTTTAAATTAACCCCGTCGGAAACCACCTTAAGCACATGCGGATCGCCAATGAGCACGATTAAGACCCTATTTGTAACCCCAATTTATCACGCCGCCTTATCCGAGCACGGTGATGCGGTGGACCCATCCGAATTGACACATTCTTGTTGGTCGATTGCCGAAGATGACGAAGCGGGTCAAGAATGGTGTGACGAAAACGGGTACCCTGGTTATACGTCCTATGCATCGCTTACCGATCTTGGATGGCGGTTTCCGATCTTTGCTGATTTAATCAAGATTTTGGACAAACACGTCGCTGCGTTCGTGGCCGAACTGGATTTCAACCTTGATGGCCGTGAATTAAAGTTAGAAGATCTATGGATCAACATCCTGCCCGAGGGTGGGACACATGCATCCCACATTCATCCGCATTCTGTCATTTCGGGCACAACCTATGTGTCGATGCCCGAAGGGGCCAGCGCGATCAAATTCGAAGACCCCCGTTTGCCGATGATGATGGCGGCGCCCGCCCGCAAGAAAGATGCACGCGAAGAATTGCGCCAATTTATTTATGTCGCCCCAAAGGTTGGTGATGTCCTTCTTTGGGAAAGTTGGTTGCGGCACGAAGTCCCTGTTAACACTGCCGAGGATGAACGGATTTCGATCAGCTTTAATTACAGTTGGGGTTAACTCTAAACGCCTGAATTCCCTAATCTGATGATCAATCTGCACGCGTTCAACAAGTGATAACGCCATCGTAACGTGCCTAGATCTAAGATCGCTTTGTATTTGAGTGGCTGCGGAAAGTTTTTTTTATACCTAACTATATTTTATTTTTTACCCCCCTCACGTCGTAGAGGCCATAGTTTTAGTGCCTGTTTATGACGCCCACGGTTACATTAACGTGACCATACCATAGTGCCGCAACCTCTCAGATACACCTTACTCTCACCACGAACAGTAACGCGATTGGCATGGCATCAATGGGGTCTCCCCGAATTTTTAATGAAAATCACGGCTTGGAAATAGTTTTTTTGCTTGTTCACGGGGATGGCGGGCTGAAGGTCGTGGAACAGATTCAACGGTAATAGAAGGCGTGTTTGCGTCGCCTGTCTGGCTGCTCGCTTGGCTAAGCGTTGATAAGAGGTGTGATCCATCTTCGATATGCTCAGCAATAACATGTGTGACATCGCCGTCACGTTCGATCCGACCTATCACAGTTAACAATCGGCCCGTAATAACCGCCCTCCGAAAGGTTTCATAAACGCGGGTCCAAACGATGACATTGGCCACCCCCGTTTCATCTTCAAGCGTTAGAAAGATGACCCCAGACGCCGTGCCGGGACGCTGGCGGGTAATCACTAACCCCGTGATGCTGACGCGCCCATTTAAGTGCGGCAAGCGGTCATTTGGGGTGCTGCGCACCAAACGGGGTCGCAACAGCTCCATCGGATGCGCCCTAAGCGACAGACGCAGCGTGACGTAATCTTCAATCACCTCTTGCCCCAAGGTCATTAATGGCAAGGCAACATTTGATTCAATCTCGCCCTCACCCTCCGCGCCAAAAAGCGGCAAAGGTTTTGGTCCACGCAGGGCACGCGCAGCCCATAGCGCATCACGGCGATTTATGCCCAGCGCAGCAAACGCGTCCCCTTCGGCCAATCGATCTAATGCATCAGGACGCAATCCCGCCTTGCGCCATACACTTTCGACATCGCTATATCCATTGCCGCGTGCAGCAGTGATCCATAATGCATCCTCTTCGCGGAGACCTTTAATTTGTCGAAACCCCAGCCGTAGGGCTAACGCACCATCACTGCGCCGTTCCAAAGTGCAATCCCAATCGGAATGGTTCACCGAAATCGGTCGCACCTCGACCCCGTGTTCGCGCGCGTCACGCACCAATTGGGCGGGGGCATAAAACCCCATCGGCTGGCTATTGAGTAACGCACAAGTAAAAACCGCAGGATGGTGCCGTTTTAACCACGCTGAGATATAGACAAGCCGCGCGAAACTGGCGGCATGGCTTTCGGGAAATCCATAGCTGCCAAACCCCTCGATCTGGGCAAAGCATCGTTCTGCAAAATCTATTTCATAACCGCGGGCCAGCATTCCAGAAATGAACCGGTCCCGAAAGGCACCAATCGTGCCCATACGTTTGAACGTCGCCAGTGATCGACGCAAGCGATCGGCCTCGGCGGGGGAAAATCCTGCGGCGACGACGGCAATCTGCATGGCTTGTTCTTGAAAAAGCGGCACACCATAGGTTCGGCCCAAGACCTCCATCATAGCAGGACCAAGGTCTTCAATCGGCTCTTTCCCCTGACGGCGCTTGATAAATGGATGCACCATCCCACCCTGAATGGGGCCAGGACGAATAATCGCCACCTCGCAGACTAGGTCGTAAAATTTACGCGGCTGCATACGGGGTAAAAAATTCAACTGCGCGCGGCTTTCCACCTGAAATACGCCGATGGCATCCGCGCGGCACAGCATATCATAAACGGCAGGGTCCTCGGACGGAACATTATCCAGCCCAAGGCGCAGATTGCGAAAATCACCCAGCAATGCAAACGCTTTACGGATACAGGTTAACATGCCCAGCGCCAGGACATCGACCTTTAATAGCCCAAGTGCATCAATATCATCCTTGTCCCATTCAATCACGGTCCGATCTTGCATCGCAGCGTTTTCAATCGGGCATAGGGCATCCAAACGTCCATGCGTGATGACAAAACCACCCACATGTTGGCTCAGATGGCGGGGAAATCCTATGATTTCATTTATCAGTTTAGCCGCCAAAAGAATGCGGTGATCATTAGGATTAATGCCGGCATCACGCAGGTGATCTTCATCTGGTGCGCGCGATGACCATCCCCAGATTTGCCCGGATAAGCGTGCAATCACATCTTGGCTTAGGCCCATGACCTTGCCCACTTCGCGGATGGCGGCGCGCGATCTGAAATGGATCACGGTCGCGGTTAAGCCCGCGCGATGGCGACCATAACGTTCATAAATCCATTGGATCACCTCTTCACGACGTTCGTGTTCGAAATCAACGTCAATATCGGGCGGTTCCCCACGTTCTTTGGAAATAAAGCGTTCAAAGATTAACGTGATGCTTTCGGGCGGCACCTCTGTCACGCCCAGCAAATAACAGACCACCGAATTTGCCGCAGACCCGCGACCTTGGCATAAAATCCCCTTGGATCGTGCAAAGGCGACAATATCATGCACCGTCAAAAAATAAGGTGCATACCCAAGTTCACCAATCAAACGCAATTCTTTGTCCACCCGCGATCTAATTTTGGCGGGTGCGCCCTTGGGGTATCGCCACTGTAACCCTTCACGGGACAAACGTTCCAAGCGATCTTGGGCGGGTTCTCCATCCACCGCTTCGTCAGGATAGTGATACCTCAGATCATCCAAGCGAAACGCACAGCGATCCGCGATTTCAACAGTACGACGCACCGCAGCCGGATAGCGATGAAACAACCGCGCCATTTCATCGGGGGATTTGAAGCGATGTTCGCCATTGGTCAAACGCCGTTCACCAATGGTATCAATCGTGCACCCTTCGCGCAGACAGGTCAACACATCGGCCAACGCACGACGTGCGGACCGGTGCATCATCACATCCCCCAAAGCCACCAAAGGCAGCCCGCTGTTTTGGGCAATCTGTGCCAAAGCATCAAACCGAATTTGATCACGCCCATCATAAACGGGCGGCATGCCCAAAAAACATGCCCCCGGAAACGCCGTTGCCATGGGGCGTAGGTGATTAAGGTGATTGAGGTCCTCTAATGGATCGGGCAACAGCGCGATAAAAATAATGCCCTCCCCGCGCTGCAAAAGATCATCACAGGTTAGATGACACTCTCCCTTATGCGCCCGTCGTTTTCCCAAAGATAGCATTTGCGTCAATCGTGACCATGCGGCGACGTCAGTTGGCAAAGCCAACCAATGTACCGTACTATCGCGCAAAACAATCCGCGCACCCGCAATCAACTTTGGCAAAGGCAGGTCAGCAGGCACCGAAGGGGCCGCATCGGTCGCAGTATGATAATGCACCTGTCGGCTAGAATGATCCGTGACCGCACGTGATCGAATTGTTGGACCCATTTCTGTTTGAGCTTGGGCTGTGCGGGCTTCATCGCGCAGGCGGGTCAATTCTTTTAACGCCGAAAACGCCCGCACGACCCCCGCGACCGAATTATGATCGGTCATCGCAATCGCCGATAGCCCCAATTCCGCCGCGCGCGTGACCAGTTCTTCGGGATGGGAGGCCCCTTTCAAAAAAGTAAAATTACTGGTCACGCAAAGTTCAGCATAAGAGGTCATGCAAATTCCCCTTGGGCAAACCAATGCTGCGCCGTCCATGCCGAGGATTGCGGCGTATGAAATAACCACAACCGTGGCCCTTCGCGTGTTTCAATACGCCAATAATCGCGCAACCCTGTGCGCCATGCAGGATCATCAAACCACCACTCGGGGGCAATGCGTTCAGGGCCATCCGCCCGTAAAACTGTAAAGGTCATACGCCGCCATGAAAATCGCGCGGGCGGATGCCCTGGCTGTGCACCCCCCCGCACCGTTACAGGTTCGGGGGCAAACAGAATAATGGGGCGTTGTGGACCGCGTTGCGGCGGCACAGGTTCGGCCGCACTATAAGCAGCAGATGCAATAATATGGCTGCGTTCAGGAATTTTGCTATGCCCAGGCAAAAGACGCAGAACACGATCGAACCCCAATCGATTACCAACCCGAGAAAATAAATCGGCCAAAGCCGCATCGTGGGCCATATCTGTGTTAGGGCCAATTTGTTCCGGGGCCAAGGGCTCGGTCAGATAGGACACAAGGCGCATTACCTCGATGCCGAATCCTGCGTCGATCTCTGACACCCCTTTTTCAAATAATCCAGAAATGCGATCGGGGTCGCGCATCGGACGGGCCAGACCAATATCCAATGTGACTGTTTCCTGATCGACGCGATGCAGCTCTAGCCTCAGCCTACGTGCGCCGCGATGATGATGGGCCAATTTTGCACATAATTGCCCCAACAAACGTGAGAGACCAGACATAACATCCGCCTGCAACCCAATTGGTTCAGGTAACGTCATCCGTACACCAAAATGTTCAAGCTCTTTTTCAGGGGCGATCGGTTCGGATTGGATCCCCAACGCTTGATCTAAACGCATTAAAAGAGGCTGACCAAAGCGCCGTGCCAAAGGTGCGCGTGGCAGTGGGATCAAATCGCCAATCTTGTGCAAGCCCATGCGGGCCAAGCCGTCGACAACGTCAGATCCAATCCGCAAGCCAGCCAATGGCAGCCCCGCGATGCCGGCGCCCCCTACACCTTCGGGAATGATCCCACCTGCATGCCGCGCCATAGCATAGGCCGCACCGCGGGTATCCGCGATTCCCACGGAAAACGTCAAACCAACACGGATCAAACGTGCACCAAGATCATCCAACAAATCCTGTTCACCGCCAAACAGATGTGGAACACCCGTAATATCGGCAATCAAACCGTCCGAACCATCCCGCGCCACCAACGGAGAATACCGTGTCAGCCATCGGCGCAACGACGCAAGCGCAGCCGCTTCGCGCCCTAAATCGGCCGGTCGTGTGACAAGATCTGGACAAATGGCACGGGCATCCGCCGCCGCCATACCGCGATGCAGCCCGTCCCTTTCAGCGACAGCATTAAGACAATGCACATGCTCTTTGTTGCCTGATCGATGGATCAGAGCAAAAGGCCCCGCATTAGGGCGTTTCCGCAGGGCCATATCGCTGGCCAGCCGCGGAAACCAGATGGAGAGAACCCGTTTTGCCATTCCAATCCACAGTCCAATTCCCAAATGTTCCCTTTTTGTTCTTTTTAAGAATCCACTGATGCAGAGTCAAGTCACGCTGTTGCGCCGCCACAGGCATACAATGCCAACGCGTTTGCGCAGCATTGCTGCCTTGATCTTGTCGGATCAACATCAATCCTGTTGTACGCCCTGTCTCTGCCGCCAACTGCAAGCGCCGCCCAGCCAACAGCGACAGAGGCTTTTCAGGTTCCGCAATCACGAGGCCAAGACCTTTGGTTCGCAAGGCTTCTTCAACTGACCATAATAAATCTTGCTCTGATTTAGGGCGTAGAATATGCAATCGCTCTGCAAGTTTAACCGGCAAACCACGCAGCATCGGCAAATGTGGTGCATGGTTCGGGATGACCCAAATCACCGCACCAACTGAACGCGCCGCTTGGAACACAGCGAACCCATAACGGCCAAGACCTTCGGCCTCATGTACGCGCGCCTTCATCAAACTGAATGGGTCAAGGGGATCTGTTTCAAACCGCATTGCCAGCCTTATTCAGTTTCTGAAACGATTGGCTGTTTTCACAGACCAAAAGGAAATAAAACTGTCACACATACCAAGGCTCCAGATGGAATCAAACAAATAGCACAGACAAGAACAATACCAGAACATTTATGATGTGGATAGTGCGTGAATGACAAAATGACTGTTCAATCGCTCGCTTAAAAATCCGACGGACCGCCCTAGCACATCATAAAAACTCGCGCCATTTGGATACAAACATTAAAGACCTGCCGCATCACTCGATGGTAACAATACCAAGATGCTCAAAGTAATAAGTAGCATGGCAACAAGCATGCTTTATTTCTTAAACATTTGGAAAGTGGCGGACCGAGGATCTGCCATACCCACATCCAAGCATGTCTCATGTCGTGCATTTAGTTATTTATATTCAATAGTATAAAGTAATTTAGTGTACAATAACATCTTGTGTGATCTACTGACATCCGATATTCTATAGGGGACAGAATGGGGGACAATTTATGCCCAAGACTGGTACTCCTTTATCAGCCGTAGCAGTGCGAAACCTACGCAGCGCGGGTAAATATTATGATCAGCACGGCCTCTTTCTTCGCATTGAGCCGACTGGTTCACGTCGCTGGGTTCAACGCTTAAGCATAGACGGCAGACAGCGAGAGATGGGTCTCGGTTCAGCTGACTTGATCACGCTTGCTGAAGCGAGATCAATTGCACTTATAATAAGAAGCTGGTTAAACAAGGCGGAGACCCTTTTGCCACAAAGAAAGAGAAGCAGGTTATTCCAACCTTTTCTAAAGCAGTGGATGAGGTCATTGCACT
>RFZH01000043.1 GCA_009920815.1 Paracoccaceae bacterium | reverse complement strand
GGCATGGCACAATGACAAAACATCCTGTTAAACCAAAACATCGCGCGGATCGCATTGGTTTATTGGCATATTTACGGGCATTTCGTCGTGACATTCTATCAGCGCAGCCTGCACGTTTGTATCATGCTTGGATGGCCGAATTTAAGACGCCGTTTTTCCGCTCTGTCCTAATCAATCAACCTGATCTTATTAAACTTGTCCTAAAACAGCGGCCGAAAGATTTTCCAAAGTCGGATAGTATCGGCGAAGGGTTGCGGCCACTATTAGGCGAAAGTGTGTTTTTAACAAACGGGGAACTCTGGGAACGGCAACGGCGCATCATTGATCCAGCCTTCGAAGGCGGGCGGCTGCGCGATATTTATCCGCATATGCAAGCGGCTGCTGATGCTATGATGGCGCGATTGACGATGGGGCGGCATGAGGTCGAGGAAATCGCAAGCTATGCCGCCGCTGACATTATTTTTCGCACTTTGTTTTCAATGCCGATTGAGGCCTCAGCCGCTCAGGACGTGTTCCATGAATTCCGGCGCTATCAACGCGCGCAGCCTTTGTTAAACCTTGGGGCGTTTATTCCTTTGCCCAAATGGATGCCGCGGTTTCATAAACGCGATACGCTGCAATCGGCACACCGGATCAGGGCGCTGATCGGGGCGATGACGCAAGCCCGTGCAAACGAGATTGAGGCAGGTAAGGCCCCCGACGATTTAGCAACCAAAATCATGACAACCGTTGATCCCGAAACGGGGGATCGGTTCTCATGGGATGAAATGGTGGATCAGGTGGCAATATTTTTTCTTGCTGGCCATGAAACCAGTGCATCTGCTTTGGCTTGGGCTTTGTATTTGGTGGCCGCGTTCCCTGAATGGCAGGATAAGATCGCGGCAGAGGCAAAGGCGTTGGATGGCGGGTTTGCAGGTGTAGCGAAACTGAAGGCGACCAGATCGGTGTTTCGCGAAACCCTACGGCTTTATCCACCGGTGCCAATGATGGTGCGCGAAACGGTGCAGTGTGAGCGGTTTCGTGACCGGGATATTCCGGCTAAAACATCCGTCGTGATCAGCCCATGGCATGTACATCGCCAAGATCGGTTGTGGGATAATCCCGATGGGTTTGATCCAAACCGGTGGGAAAGCGAGAATGGCAAAGCCTGTGCGCGCGATGCGTTTATTCCGTTTTCCGCAGGTCCGCGTGTTTGCCCCGGGGCAGGGTTTGCGATGATCGAAGGGGTCATGTTATTGGCGCATATTTTGCGTAAATATCGCGTCATGCTGCATGATGCAGATACCCCAGTGCCGGTGGCGCATTTAACGGTGCGGGCAAAGAACGGGATATTCTTGAAATTTGATTATCGGGATTAATCCCAAGCGCGGTTTTTCGGATCGCTTATGCGATCCGACCACCTGGGGGCGCTGCCCCCAGACCCCCGAAGTATTTATGCAAAGATGAAAGTGATTTAGCCGACGAACGCTTTTTCGACCACGTATTCCTTGGGGTCCGAATTTGCCCCTTCGCGCAGGCCATGGCTTTCGAGAATTTCTTTGATATCCATGTTGAGCCCCATTGAACCACAGACCATCGCGCGATCAGTTTCTGGGCCAAAATCAGTAATACCCAAGTCCGAGAACAGTTCACCACTTTTCATCAGGTCGGTGATGCGGCCCATCTTGGGGCTTTCGTCGCGGGTGGTTGTGGGGTAATAGACCAGCTTTTTCAGGTTCTCTTGGCCCAAGAGTTCGCCCAGCAATTCGTCGTTGCGCACGATGTCCACCAATTGACGGCCGTACTCCAACTCGGCCAGTTCACGGCAGGTATGGGTGAGGATGATTTGATCGTAATCTTCATAGGTTTGTGGTTCGCGGATCAACGACGCAAAGGGGGCAATCCCGGTGCCTGTGGCAAAGAACCATAACCTCTTGCCAGGCAATAGCGCATCATGCACCAAGGTGCCGACGGGTTTGGGACGCAGTATTATTTCGTCACCGACGTTGATGTGTTGCAGGCGACTGGTCAATGGGCCGTCTTGGACCTTGATAGAATAGAATTCCAATTCTTCGTCCCATGCCGGTGAAGCAATAGAATAGGCACGCAACAGAGGGCGACCGTTGTCGCCCATCAAACCGATCATCACAAATTCGCCAGAGCGAAAGCGCAACGATTGCGGACGCGACACGCGAAATGAAAACAGACGGTCAGTCCAATGTTTGACCTCGGTTACGGTTTGCGCGTCGGGCAGGGTTGGCACTTTGCTAATTTGATCTTGGGGCACGGCAGTCATCTTTGTCATGTGTTCGTCTTTCAATTAGTTTCTTAGCCCGAATATGTGTGAACTGCTAGGCGCTTTTGCGCATACGTGTTTGATAATCGTGCTGTTGCCAGTTTGCGCGCGCGATCCATTCGGCTTCGGGTTGGCGTTGGGCCTGTTCATCGGTAATTTCGACATCGTCAAACCCTGACCGGCGGGCCATTGCGTATTGATCTGAAATGATGTGGCCTTTGGCGCGCAGGTGGCCTTTGAACCCACGTAAACGTAAAAGGCGTGCAAGGGTAAACCCGCGACCATCGGCAAAAGACGGAAAGTCGATGCGAATTGCGGATGTCTTTGCAAAATCAATCAGTATTTCATCCAGACTTGCATGTGACGGTAAGTCAAGCGCGCAGGTGTCGTCTGCGTGATCCGAGTATGCTTTGAAGTCCAAATTCAAGGTGTTTGGACGAAAGCCCGTATCTGTAACAATTATGCTCATGTGTATGTTCCTGCTTTGCTGCGATGAATACGACCATTTTCGGTGATATGAATGCCGCATTCGGTTTTGTCCTGTCCGCGCCAACGGCCTGCGCGGGGGTCTTCGCCATCACTGACGGGGCTTGTGCAGGGCGCGCATCCGATAGACGGATACCCCCGCGCCACCAATGGATGCCGCGGTAGACGGTTTTCATCCATATAGGTTGTAACATCGTCACGGGTCCAATGGGCCAACGGATTGATTTTGATATGATCCTGCTTCGCATCATATTCGAAAAAATCCATCACAGCGCGTGTGGATCCTTGGAATCGTTTCCGACCGGTGATCCATCCGTCAAAGCCTGCGAGCGCCGCGTTAAGGACGCGGGTTTTGCGCAGGTCGCAACAGGCATCTTGGTTGGAAAACCGTAATGCGCCATATGGGTCGTGTGTCGCAATATCTACAGCTGAGGCACGAATGATGCGTACATCTCTCAGGCCAAGGCGTTCGCTCACCTCCATCTGGTAAACAAGCGTCTCCGTAAACAATAAATGTGTGTCGATAAACAGCACAGGCGTATTGGGGTTGGCAAGCGCCACCAAATGCAACAATGCAACGCTTTCTGCGCCAAAGCTTGATACCATCGCGATTTGTCCTAGCGCATTGCCAGAAAGTGCTGCCGATAAGACTGAGGTCGCTCCGTGGTGTCTGAAACGCTGGTTCAAATCTTGAACCAGCGCTGCTTTGTCATTCTGCGGCATGGGCCTGGGTATCCTGCGGATCATAGAGCGCCGATTGGAACGGTTCAATTCCAACACGGCGATAGGTTTGTAAAAAGGTCTCTTCAGCATCTTGTCGAATGGCAAGATACGCAAAAATCAGCCGTTCAATGGCCGGCAGAATATCGTCTGCTGAAAACCCTGGTCCTACGCGGGTGCCCAATGCGGCGGTTTCCGTCGCATCCCCGCCCAGCGTGATTTGGTAATTTTCAACGCCCGCGCGATCTAGTCCCAAGATCCCGATATGCCCGACATGGTGATGACCACAGGCATTGATACAGCCAGAAATCTTGATCTGCAGATGACCAATGTCATGTTCCAGTTTTAGGTCGTCAAATCGTGTTGCGATCTGTTGCGCAATCGGAATGGATCGTGCCGTGGCTAAGGCGCAATAATCCATTCCAGGGCAGGCGATGATATCGGAAATCAACCCTATGTTTGCGGTCGCCAATCCTGCAGCTTTCAATTCTGCATGAACCTGCAGCAGGTCGGATTTATGGACATGCGGTAAGATGACGTTTTGTTCATGGCTTATGCGAATTTCATCATGGCCAAAGCGACGCGCCAAGGATGCAATGACGCGCATTTGTTCTGCAGTTGCGTCGCCCGGTGTCTGCCCGTGAGCTTTGATCGAGATCGAGGCAATGGCATAGCCTTGGGTTGCGTGGGCCGCGATATTGGTGTCCACCCAAGACCGGAATATTGGATCATTCTGATAGGCCAGATCAAATCCATCTAATGACGCAGATTTGAACGCAGGTTTTGCAAATGCAGATTTGATCTGTTCCAAAAGTCCTTGATCTGCGCCATCATAGCTGGGGCGCAATTCTATAAAACGTGTTTCGACCTGATCTCGGATCGCATCAATACCGTTTTCATGAACGGTAATTTTGATCCGCGCTTTGTATTTATTGTCGCGCCGTCCAAGAATGTTCCAGACGCTGACCACCGCTTCAAGATAGGGCAGCAGATCTGCGATTGGTAAAAAGTCTCGAAGGACTTTGCCGATCATCGGTGTACGGCCCAAGCCACCACCTACAATAACTTCAAAACCGATCTGATCACCACGGCGTACCATGCGCAACCCGATATCATGGGCGCGACTGACGGCACGATCGTGTTCTGATCCTGTCACCGCAATTTTGAATTTGCGCGGCAGGAATTGGAATTCGGGGTGATCGGTGGACCATTGCCGGATCAATTCTGCATAGGGGCGCGGATCGTCAATTTCATCGTGGCGGGTGGTAAAATGCCCATAGCCTTTGTCCCAGCGTTCCGCGATCATAGCCAGCTGATCCATTTGGCGGCTGTTTAATGTGCCATAGGGGATTGCCACACGCAGCATATAGGCGTGCAATTGCAAATAAACACCGTTCATCAAACGCAAAGGTTTGAATTCATCTTCGGTCAAATTACCATTGATGCGACGCGCGACTTGGGCGCGGAACTGCGCATTGCGTTCGGCAATAAAGGCGCTGTCAAAATCGTTGTATTTATACATGTGTCACCTGCTCTTGTTTGCCGTGGGCATAGTTCGATGGACCAGTTTTGCGAAATGCTTCGCGAAAATGAGTGGGTACCAAAACGCCGTCTTCCAGTTTTATATCGACCAGATATACGCCAACGGCGCGCGCAGTTTGAGCCGCGGCTTGTGACAGATGCGCGTTTGCGCTGTCTTCATCGGTGAATACGCGCGCGTGTTGTAAATCACCGCTCCATGTGTTGGAGTCGGTTAGATAAATCACGTCGCCATCAATCAGCGCGTTTGCTGTGATAATTTTCGGGGAAAAGGGTCGGGACATTATGCCATCTCCTGCGTGGTGTAGGGGGTAAGATCAAGCGCCTCGACATGTCGTGGCGCGAGACCCAAGAAAATAAGAGCAGGACCATCCACGTCATTGCGTTTAAACAGCGCGGGTAAATCATCAAGAGTTGATGACAGGATCCTTTGGTTGCTGCGCGACGCGTTTTCGATGATGCTGATCGGTGTGGTTGGGCTTGCCCCATGCATCAAAAGGCGGCCTTGGATAAAACGCGCGGCCTTTTTGCCCATGTAGATCGCAGCCACCTGACCCGCGCGGGCCAAACCGCGCCAATCTTGGTCTGCAAAGCCTTGGACATCATGACCCGTCATCATTCGAAAACTTGTATTGCGACCGCGTTTTGTAAACGATTGCCCCAAGGCCGCGACCGCCGCCTGTGCCGAGGTGATCCCAGGCACAATATGCCAGCCAATGTCCGTGCCTGACAGTGTATCGATTTCTTCGTCCAAACGACCAAAGATCGTGGCGTCGCCACCTTTAAGGCGCACAACATACGCGCCCGACGCCGCATGTTCCAATATCAGAGCGTTAATGTCAGATTGAGGGGTCGAAGCGCCAAAGCCAATTTTGCCAACATCAATCATGATCGCTTCTCTACGGGCAAGTTCCAAGATGCCTTGTCCCACCAGCCGATCGTAGATCACCACATCGGCACGATCCAATTCCTTGCGCGCTTTGAGTGTCAAAAGCTCGGGGTCACCCGGACCCGCGCTGACAAAGGCAACGTGACCTTTGCGGGTCTTGTGATCAAGGTGTTCTGACAACAGGTCATCCAGCGCGATCCGCGCAGCGTCCTCCCCGTCCTCGATCGCTTTGGGGCCGCGGGTATCGAAATACTCGGACCAAAAGGCGCGTCGTGCCGCGCCTTTTGGCAACGCGTCTGCGGCAGCACGAAAGCCTTGGGCAATACGTGTCAAACGTCCGAGCGTTGGCGCGAGCCGCTCTTCTAGATCTGCCTTGATTTTGCGCGCCAAGACTGGCGCTGCGCCTTCGGTGCCGATGGCGATTGTAACGGGATCACGATCAACAATTGCTGGCGTAAAGAAATCACTGGCCTGTGGGTTGTCAACAACATTTGCCAAGGCACCATCATTCCGCGCCCATTGCGCGTGGAGCAGGTCAATTTCATCATCATTGGCAGCATAAAAAAGCGTCGCGCCTTTGGCGTCGCCTGGTTTGAAAGTCCGGTGGATCAAGGTAATTTTGCCTTGGTCCGCCAAATCAAGAACAGCTGGTTCTGGCTGTGCATCATATACAGTGACATTTGCCGAGGTTTTCAGCAAAAGCCGCAATTTTGCGAGTGCGGTTTCACCGCCGCCCGAAAGAACGATGGATCGATCATGGACCGAGACAAAGATTGGAAACTGTTTCATGATCGCTCCGTCATTCAAGATTTCTTGATGTAATATAGAAAATAATTCTATATTTTGGCTAGTATTCCCGAGAAATAAGCCTTATTGTTTGATAAGTGCATTGAAATGCGGAATATATTCCTGAATATGTGTTGGGTGAGAAAAGATAATGCGATTAGATGATCTAGATCGGAAAATTTTGATTGAGCTGCAAACCGATGCGAGCCAATCATTGGATGAAATTGCAAAGACCGTGGGCAGTTCAAAGACACCGGTTTGGAATCGGATTCGCAAATTAAAAGATGCTGGCATTATCGGTGAGACGGTTGCCCATCTTGACCCCGATGCCTTGGGATTTGAAGCGTGCTTTTTTGTGTTAATCCGCACCAGCGAACACGATGCTGCGTGGCAATCTGCGTTTCTATCTGCGCTGCAAGGGCGGGCTGAGGTCCAAGAGGCGCACAGATTGGCCGGTGATATCGATTACATTTTGAAAGTCCGGGTGAAAAATGCGCGCGCCTATGATGCGTTTTATCAAAGTTTGATTTCCGAGGTTAAAGTGCATAACGTGACAGCGCTTTTGTCAATGCAAGAGATTAAATCCACGACGCGGTTGCCTTTATAATACCTGATCGGATCGCTGAAGCGGTCCGACGACCGCGGGGGCTTTGCCCCCACACCCCCAGGATATTTTCAGACAAAAAATGTGTGTGGGTGTCCGGTCAAAGAGATACGATCAGATTTTCCAATCCGTGGAAGTGGTAGATGTTTTGAAACTGTGGTGTTCGTACAAGTCTTAGGTTGGGGTGCCGTTCAAAAAGAATAGGCAGCGCAATTTGAAGTTCCAATCGCGCGAGGGGCGCGCCAACGCAAAAGTGAATGCCGCCGCCAAACGCAAGGTTTTTTTGGATTGCGCGCGTTGGGTCAAAGCGGTCTGGATCAGTCCAACGACGAGGATCACGGCCCGTGGCACCATAAACATAAGCGACCTGATCACCGCGTTCGAGTGTCACGCCGTTTAGAGTGAGTGTGTCATAGGCATAGCGCGTGAACATATGAACGGGCGGATCATATCTTAGGATTTCCTCAACCGTTGACTCGATATTTGGGGGCGTTAGATGGTTGAGGTCAATGTCGTGTTCGAGCAGAGTTTTAATACCATTTCCAAGGGTGTGAACCGTTGCTTCGTGGCCGGCATTCAGTAAAAGAATGCAGGTCGTGATCAGTTCATCGGTCGAGAGTTTTTCACCGTCTTCCTCAGCTTGGAGCAGATGGGTGAGCAAATCATCCGCAGGTGTGTTTCGTTTTTGATTGATATAACCACGGATAAAATCCGCAAATTCCTGGGCGGAGGCGACTGCGCGATCTTCGAGTGCGCGGGTGCGTCTTGCTTGGTACATCATGACCATGTCATTTGACCACCGTAATAAGTCTGGTGCCATCGTTTCGGGAACGCCCAAAAGACGGGCAATGATGATTACTGGGATGTGTTGCGCATACTGTGGTAATAGATCGACGTGATCCTTTGGAAATCGGTCGATGAGGTCATGGCAGAGCGTTTTTATTTCAGGGGCGAGCGATGCGATGCGGCGCGATGTGAACGCCCGCAGGACCAAAGACCGCAGCCGTGTGTGGCGGGGCGGTTCCAATTCCAGCATGGAATGCGCTTCGATATCATAAAACGGCTTTAGGTGTGGTGCGTGGTTTGGGGCAAGCTCTTTGGGGACTTCGCGGCCCAATCGTTTATCTTTGATCAATGTTGCGACTGTTTCGTAATCAAACACAGCGACCATATTGTAGTCAGACCAAAAGACGGCGCCGTCCTCTTGTAGTCGGTCGCTGTAAAACTTGTAAGGATTTTGGACAAAATTTGGATCAGTCGGGGATTGAGAAATCTTTTTCATTTGGCACCTTTCAATATGGCCAATTGATAGCATGTGTTGATAGATTGCAATCAAGATGATTGGACGCCGTTTGATATTTTGGTCTTTTGCACCCTTATGTGCTGCCGCACTTATTTTCGGTGGTGCGATCTGGTATGTGGGATATATACGCGCGGTTGAACAGGTGTCGGCGCGGTCGCAATCTGATCTAGCACTTGCCGTTGATCGGTTGCGTGCACAATTGCAGCGCTATCAAGAGTTGGCCGTTTTAATGGCAAATCACCCAACGCTAGTCACCCTTACGCACGAGGGGGCAAGTGAGCTTGATCGCAAAGCGGCAGAGCGGATATTGCGGGCGGCTGCCGATAAAACAGGTGCTGTGACTTTGGCTTATGTCGATATACGCGGCAATGTGTTGGCCTCAGCCACCCGCGATCGATTGCGGAATATCCCGCAGGCGTCCTATTTTCAGCGAGCCATGACAGGCGCATTAGGCGTCGCACACGGGTTTGACCCCGTTTTTCAAATCCGCAGTTATTATTACGCTGCCCCGTATTTTGGGCCGCGACGGGCTGTCGATGCAGCGCTGATTGTTGTGGTCGATGTCGGTCGGATTGAATCACAATGGCGCGGTACGCGGCCAACAGTGTATTTCGTGGATGAGGGGGGCGAAGTTTTCATTTCCAACCGTTCGGAAATTTTGGGCTGGCGGCGTGATGTCGGTGAAGTTGGCCTGCATCCGCCCGATGAGGTGGACTATACATCGGTGCGGGTGTCTCTTTTGGCTGACACGCACGAAGTGTGGCACGTCAACTGGGGCCCTTATGTACCTGATCATGCGTTGCATCTGGTGGCAGATTTGCCGACAATTGGATTGCAGGCCGAGGCTTTGGTTGATCTGACATCTGCGCGTCGCATTGCCCTTTTGCAGGCTGTGATCGCAGGCAGCAGTTTGATGTTTTTCGGATTGGTAAGTTTGTTTTTTGTCCACCGCCGACAAGCGTTGGCCGAAGCGAATGTACGATTGGAACGCAGCGTCCAAGAACGCACAATTGAATTGCGCCGTGCCCAAGACGATTTGGTTCGCGCCGGAAAATTAAGTGCTTTAGGTCAGATGTCGGCAGGCATCAGTCATGAATTGAACCAACCTCTTATGGCGATCCAGCAATATGCGGATAATGCGGTTGCGTTTATGAAAAAAGATAAATTTGACACTGTAACGTCAAACCTGACGCAAATCACACAGCTGTCAAAGCGTATGGCGCGCATTATCAAAAACCTGCGTGCATTTGCCCGAAATGAACACGAACCCATGGGGCGTGTTGATGTCGTTTCGGTCGTTGATACAGCGTTAGAATTGATGAACAGTCGCTGTCAGAAAGACGATATTAGCGTTGAATGGGACGCACCTGATCATCCGATCTATGTTGTGGCCGGCGAAGTGCGGCTGGGACAAGTTGTCGTGAACTTGATTTCAAATGCAGCGGATGCAATGGCCGGGTCAGACCGTCGTGTCATTCGAATTTGTGTGACACAAGGTCAGGCAATTCAATTGTCGGTGTCCGACACCGGACCCGGTATCGACGAACCCGAAAAAATGTTTGATCCGTTTTATTCGACCAAAACGGTTGGTGATGGGGACGGCATGGGTTTGGGTCTGTCGATTTCCTACGGTCTTGTCCAAAGCTTTGGTGGCGATATACGCGGTGAAAATACCGGCGAGGGTGCCAAGATGACGGTTGAATTGCAGCCATTCAAAGGGGATGCGTGATGGGCCTTGTGCTGGTAATTGATGACGATAGTGCGGTGCGCCATGCGGTGGCCCAAACGCTGGAATTGGCGGATTACGTTGTCTTGACGGCGGGGTCCTTTGTCGAGGCAAAAGACCATATCACAGTGGACTTTGCCGGCGTGATTTTGACCGACGTTCGCATGCCGGGGCGGGATGGGTTTTATGTTCTGGATTACGTACAAAGCATCGATGCCGAGCTGCCTTTGATTATCTTGACCGGCGAGGGCGACATTCCGATGGCTGTGAAAGCGGTCGGCAAGGGGGCGTTTGATTTTCTGGAAAAACCCTGTGGTGCGGATGTTTTATTGCCAGTGCTCGACCGCGCATTAAAGACGCGTTTGCTGGTTTTGGAAAATAGGCAATTGAAACAACAGATTGAAACCTCGGATCCTGCGGCGCGGTTGATATTTGGCGACAGTACTGCCGCTGAAACATTGCGAAAACAAGTACGTGCGGCGGCCGCATTATCGACCGACGTCTTGGTGTCCGGCGCCGCGGGCACAGGCATTTCAAAAGTGGCAGAGGTCATCCACCTGTCTTCAATGCGATCACATGGCCCGTTTGTTAAACGATCGGCCGATGGGTTGGAGCGCGCTGCCCTGCATAGTGCACTAGAAGAATGTGTGGGCGGCACATTGTTTTTGGATGCCATTGACGCAATGCCACCAGACACGCAAATCGCGCTTCAGGACCGGATGGACGGGTCTGACCCATTGCCGCGTATCATTGCGGGCACTAACATCCCCCTTAATATGCTAGAGGCAGAAGGCCGCGTGATGGTTGACTTGTTCTATCGCTTAAATGCGGTGACGGTACGCATTCCGTCTTTGTCAGAGCGCCCTGACGACATTCCTGTGCTGTTTCGTCACTATGTCGCGCAGGCGGCAGAACAATCTGGGCTTGCGATCCCCACGATTTCTGCGGATTACTTGGCCGATCTGATGGCACGCGACTGGCCCGGCAACGCACGCGCACTGATGAGCCTTGCGATGCGATTTGTTTTGGGCGTTGAGACCGAAACACCGCTTGATGAACAAGACTTGCCCAGCCTGGCCAACCAGATGGCCAAGGTTGAGCGATCCATTTTAATTGACACGTTGCGCAAATGCGACGGTCGTGTCAGCGAAGCGATTAAGATTTTGAAACTACCACGCAAGACATTTTACGACAAACTGTCCAAGCATGGGATTCGGGCGGATAATTTTCGCTAGTTGAAGTGTGTGGTTTTCCGCACAGGTGCTGTGTGCCTCTGTGCGAGAAATCGCACAATGTTAACGATAACATATTTTTGGTCATCAGAAGCATCACGTAAGTCATTGAAAGTATTATTTTAAATATCGATCTTAAAAACTCATTTGAAGCGTTTGCATTTCAAACAAGAAATAACATTAAATATAACCAGCCCCGCATGCGGGCTTTATTTCTTTGGGAGGAAATCAAATGAAATTATTTACCGCAGCGCTGACCGCGCTTACGCTTACTGTCTCAGCTGGTGCCGTTTCTGCGGCCTGTGATGATGGCGAAATTGTTATCAAATTCAGCCACGTGACAACAGAAGCAACGCAAAAAGGCAAAGCAGCCGTCGAATTGATGAACCGTGTCAATGACGAAATGAATGGCAAAGCCTGTATGGAAGTTTTCCCGAACTCGACATTGTATAACGATGACGCTGTTCTAGAGGCAATGTTGCAGGGCGACGTACAGCTTGCAGCGCCGTCTTTGTCAAAATTCGAGCAATTCACAAAAGTATTCCGCTTGTTCGATATCCCGTTCATGTTCAAAAACATGGCAGCTGTTGATGAGTTCCAAAACTCAGAAGCAGGTCAAGCGATGAAAGAGTCCATGGTGCGTCGTGGTTTGTTGGGTCTTGAGTTCTGGCACAACGGCATGAAGCAGTTCTCGGCAAACAAGCCGTTGATCAATCCATCTGACGCCGCTGGCCTGAAATTCCGTATTCAGCCATCAGAGGTTATCAAAGCACAAATCGCAGCTTTGAACGCAAGCCCACAGCCAATGGCATTTTCCGAAGTCTACGGCGCGCTACAAACGGGTGTTGTTGACGGCCAAGAAAACACATGGTCCAACATCTACACGAAAAAGTTTTTCGAAGTTCAAGATGGCGTAACCGAAACAAACCACGGTTTGATCGACTATATGTTGGTAACATCTGTGGATTTCTGGGATGGTCTGCCTGACGATGTGCGTACACAATTGACCACAATCATCAACGAAGTAACCGTGAAAAACAACGCTGAAGGCGGAGACACCGATGCCAAAGCGCGCCAAGCGGTTTTGGATGCGGGCACAACAATTCGCGAATTGACTGCAGAACAGCGCCAAGCATGGGTTGATGCGATGAAACCAGTTTGGGGCCAATTCCTAGAGGATGTTGGTCAAGAAAACATCGACGCTGCGCAAGCGATCAACGCAAAGAATTAATCTTAATGCTTTGTTCCCGAACCTTTCTGAACGATGGGTTCGGGATTTTTGTATCTTAGCTAGAATTGGGGGGAGAGATGTCGTCATCTCGCTATCAACCCGCAGGAGCAATTGGCAGATTTGTTCATAATTTCGAAGAAATCGCCATAGCCGCTTTGCTGGGTCTCATGACGCTGGTCACATTTGTGAATGTCGTGTTACGCTATGGATTTGATACTGGGCTTATCTGGGGCCTTGAACTTGTCACTTTTATGTTTGCGTGGCTTGTTTTGCTGGGCATCAGCTATGCCGTAAAGATGACTGCTCATTTGGGTGTTGATGCCTTGATCAACGCGTTGCGCCCGACGCGTCGAAAATTTCTTGGCCTGTTGAGCGCGCTCTTGTGTATAGTTTACGCGTTTTTGTTGTTGAAAGGTGCTTGGGACTATTGGGCGAATTTTGCCAACCTGCCACAGACGACCGGGCGTTGGTTTCCAACAGGCTTGGAAGAGATGAAACGCACATCCTATCGCGCGTGGTACACGGTGATTGATATTCCGCTACCAGAATGGTTGCGTTGGTTAGAGCCATTGATGAATGAAGGCGAAGAATACGAAAAACTGCCTCGTTTCATCCCATATGCAATGTTGCCAATCGGCATGGCGTTGCT
>RFZH01000042.1 GCA_009920815.1 Paracoccaceae bacterium | reverse complement strand
TTCCATGAATTGACCGACCCCCAAGGCATTCAATTCTGGCCCGCGGACAAGGGGCGCGATGGATGCCGTACACCGATGGTCTGGGACGCGGACGCGCCCAATGGTGGGTTTTCCCAAGCCAACGCAACATGGTTACCGATCAAAGCACCGCAACTGTCCCGCGCGGCATCGTCCCCCGATGCGCAAGGTGTCATTGCTGTCTATCAAGCCTTGTTGAAACTGCGCAAAGAACATCCCGCCATGGTCACAGGTGCAACCCAGTTCGTTGATTGCCCAGAACCAATCTTGGCGTTTACGCGCGGCGAGACCGTTTTATGCGTGTTTAACCTGTCAAAAGACGCGGTCACGTTCGATTGTCCGATGCAAGTCGCGCCCCTGTTCACAGAAAACGTACAGGTCAATGGCAGGTCGCTTGCGCTTGGGCCCAATGGGTTTGCGTGGCTTGCGATTGCATAAAAAAGGGCCCGTCAGTCGGGCCTTTTTACAATCATCCACTTGGGGCATCACCGCTTGGACAGCTCTTTCAATTCATACAACATGTTCAACGCCTCTTTCGGCGATAAATCATCGGGTATGATGTCGGCCAACCGGTCTAGAACAGGTGAGGTAACAGGCTTGATTGGTGCCGGCGCTGTGGCAATTGTTGATGCAAACAAAGGCAAGTCATCAATCATGGTGGCCTTTTTGCGATTGCCATCGCGATCGCCCTGTTCCAATGCCTCTAAAACGACGCGCGCCCGTTCAACCACAGCCGTTGGCAAACCCGCAAGCTTTGCAACCTGAACACCATAAGATCGATCTGCCGCACCTTGTTTCACTTCGTGCAAGAAAATGACATCGCCGTCCCATTCTTTGACCGCAACCGTTGCGTTCGCGACCTTTGGCAATTTTCCTGCAAGCGCTGTTAATTCGTGATAATGCGTCGCGAATAATCCGCGCGACGTGTTCACATCGTGCAAATGTTCCAACGTCGCCCATGCGATTGATAGGCCGTCATAAGTGGCAGTGCCGCGACCAATTTCATCCAATATGACCAGCGCACGATCGTCAGCTTGATTCAAAATTGCGGCTGTTTCCACCATTTCAACCATAAAGGTTGATCTGCCACGCGCCAGATCATCCGACGCACCAACCCGGCTAAACAATTGGCTCACCAAGCCAATATGGGCAAAGCGTGCCGGAACATAGCAGCCCGCCTGCGCAAGCAATGCAATCAACGCGTTTTGGCGCAGGAACGTGGACTTACCCGCCATGTTCGGGCCGGTTAACAGCCAAATTGACCCATCATTTAAATCACAATCATTCGCAATGAACGGCTTGCCATCACGTTGAAGGGACGCTTCGACAACAGGATGACGGCCACCGCGAATGCTAAAGGCACGGCTTTCGTCAACGCTTGGGCGCACCCAATCCAGCGAGGTGGCCAAATGCGCAATCGCTGCGGCAACATCCAATTCCGCCAAAGCGCCTGCAACCTGTAAAATTTGTTCTGCAGATTGTAAAATTTCCTTTATGAGAGCCTGAAAAATTGCTTTTTCAATCTCTAGCGCGCGGTGGCCCGCATTTAAGATTTTCGTTTCTATTTCGGATAATGGGACAGTTGTAAAGCGCACCTGGTTCGCGGTGGTCTGACGATGGATAAACGTCTCGGACAAGGGCGGTGCCATCATTTTTTCCGCATGCGTCGCGGTGGTTTCGATGAAATAGCCCAGAACATTATTATGTTTGATCTTTAACGATTGGATTCCCGTTTGCGCGATGTAGTCATGCTGCATCTTAGCGATCACGCCTCGCCCTTCGTCACGCAGGGTTCGGGTTTCGTCCAGTTCTTCGTGATACCCCGGTGCAATAAAACCACCATCGCGGGTCAGCAAGGGCGGCTCGGCCACCAGGGCCTGATCCAATAAATCAATAAGTGCATTATGCCCTTTGAGCATTTGCACAGATTGAGACACCAAAATGGGCGCATCATGAAAACGAATTGTTTCAGAGATTTCTTGGGCCTGTGCCAACCCTGTTCGAATGCTTGCCAAATCACGCGGGCCCGCGCGATCCAGCGAAATGCGCGACAAGGCGCGATCCAAATCAGGCACCTTGCGCAGAATTTCGCGCAAATTTTGCGCGGTTTTTGGGGTATCAATCATAGCTTGGACTGCATCCAGCCGCGACCGAATGGCGCCCAAATCTAGTGATGGCGATGACAATCGGCGTTCAAGTAACCGCGCACCAGATGCCGTGACCGTGCGGTCAATGGTCCCCAACAATGATCCACTGCGACCGCCCCCGGTTAAGGATTGCGTCAATTCAAGGTTCCGCCGCGTCGCCGCATCGATTTGCATGACGCGCGATGCGCTTTCTTTGATGGGGCGCGACAAAAGCGGCAATTTGCCCTTTTGAGTGATGTCTAGATAATCAACAATCGCGCCCATTGCTGACACCTCAGCACGGTCAAACGCGCCAAAGGCATCCATTGTTTTTACGCCATACAATGACAATATGCGCGTTTGGGCCGCGGCGCTGTCAAAAGCGGCGCGCGATAGTTCTGTTGCGGATGCACCGGTTTGTTCGACAATGGATCGGTAAATGTCCTCTGCCGCCTCAGAGACCAAGACTTCGGATGGGGCAAGACGGGCTAATTCGGGTCCAAGGCGCACGGGCGACATCGACATGACGTGAAAGGACCCCGTCGATATATCAACCCACGCTAAGGCGGCGGCATCGCGCACCACAGCAAAGGCGGCCAGATAATTATGGCTGCGCGCCTCAAGCAAACTATCCTCGGTCAAGGTGCCCGGTGTGACCAACCGCACGACATCGCGGCGCACTACGGACTTTGATCCACGCTTTTTCGCCTCTGTCGGGCTTTCCATTTGTTCACAAACGGCAACGCGAAACCCCTTGCGGATCAAGGTCAGCAAATAATTTTCCGCGGAATGATGTGGAACACCGCACATCGGAATGTCATCACCATCGTGTTTGCCACGTTTGGTTAGGGCAATGTCCAATGCTTCGGACGCAGAAACGGCATCATCAAAGAATAATTCGTAAAAATCGCCCATCCGATAGAACAACAAAGCATCTGGATATTGCGCCTTAATTTCCAGATATTGTGCCATCATTGGTGTCACGAATTTTCCCCCTTTTTTGTTGCTGTTACCATAATCACGGATTGCATCGGGTGAAAGGGTAAAACGATATGGTTGCACCTAATAAAATTGCGCGTTAAGGGTGATTTGCGCAACAAAGGACACTTAAATGGCAAAGACTAAAATCACCCGCGAAGAAGCATTGGCGTTCCATTTGGAACCAACCCCTGGCAAATGGGAAGTGTCCGCCACCGTCCCAATGACAACACAACGCGATCTGTCTTTGGCCTATTCACCTGGTGTTGCCGTGCCCTGCGAAGAAATCGCGCAAAACCCTGAATTGGCTTATGATTACACGAACAAGGGCAACTTGGTCGCTGTTATTTCAAACGGGACCGCGGTTTTGGGTTTGGGCAATTTGGGCGCTTTAGGAAGCAAGCCCGTCATGGAAGGTAAGGCCGTTTTGTTCAAACGCTTTGCAGATGTGAATTCCATCGATATCGAATTGGATACCGAAGACCCTGACGAATTTTGCCGCGCAGTGAAATTGATGGGCCCGACCTTTGGCGGCATCAATCTAGAAGACATCAAAGCGCCCGAATGTTTCATTATCGAACAACGCTTGAAAGAGGAAATGGACATCCCCGTTTTCCACGATGATCAACATGGCACTGCTGTTATTTGTGCCGCCGGTTTGATCAACGCACTGGAACTTTCCGGAAAAAACATTGCTGATGTTAAAATCGTCCTAAATGGTGCAGGGGCTGCAGGGATTGCCTGTCTTGAGCTGTTAAAATCCATGGGTGCACGTCATGAAAATTGCGTCATGTGCGATACCAAAGGCGTGATCTATCAAGGTCGCACCGAAGGCATGAACCAATGGAAATCAGCGCATGCCGTGAAAACAGACCTACGCACTTTGGAAGAAGCGATGAAAGATGCTGACGTGTTTCTTGGGGTGTCCGCCAAAGGGGCCGTCACACAAGACATGGTGAAATCCATGGCGGACAATCCTGTGATTTTTGCGATGGCAAACCCTGATCCCGAAATCACACCAGAAGAGGCGCATGAAGTGCGCCCTGACGCCATCGTCGCCACAGGACGCAGCGATTACCCGAACCAAGTCAATAACGTTCTGGGCTTTCCATATTTGTTCCGTGGTGCATTGGACATTCACGCCCGAGCAATCAATGATGAAATGAAAATCGCTTGCGCCAATGCACTTGCGGAGTTAGCGCGCGAAGATGTTCCTGACGAAGTGGCCATGGCCTATGGCCGCAAATTGACCTTTGGTCGCGATTATATCATCCCGACGCCCTTTGATCCACGTTTGATCCATCGCATCCCGCCTGCTGTTGCCAAGGCGGGCATGGATACAGGCGCCGCGCGCCGCCCGATCATTGATATGGAAGGATATAAATCTTCGTTGAAATCGCGAATGGACCCAACCGCGTCGATCTTGCGCGGTTTGAACGCCCGTGCACGCGCCGCCCAAGCGCGCATGATCTTTGCCGAAGGGGATGATCCCCGCGTATTGCGTGCCGCGGTGGAATATCAACGGTCTGGCATGGGCAAGGCCATCGTAGTAGGTCGCGAAGCCGACGCGCGCAGCAAATTAGAAGCCGAAGGTTTGGGCGATGCGGTGCGTGAATTGGAAATCGTCAACGCCGCGAATACCAAACACTTGGATACCTACAAGGATTACCTCTATAAACGCTTGCAGCGTAAAGGATATGACCGCGCCGACGTACATCGTCTGGCCGCGCGCGATCGTCATGTGTTTTCCGCGCTTATGTTGGCGCATGGGCATGGAGACGGTTTGGTTACGGGTGCAACGCGCAAATCGGCCCATGTCTTGCAACTGATCAACCACGTATTTGATGCCGACGCTGCTCATGGCGCCGTTGGGGTAACGGCCTTGTTGCACAAGGGCCGGATTGTCTTGGTTGGCGATACCTTGGTGCATGAATGGCCAGATGAAAACGATTTGGCAAATATTGCCGAGCGTTGTGCCGGCGTTGCGCGGCATTTGGGGCTAGAGCCTCGGGTGGCTTTTGTAAGCTTTTCAACCTTTGGATATCCTGTGTCGGAACGTGCAGAGAAAATGCACATCGCGCCGCGCGTTTTGGACAAACGTGGTGTTAATTTTGAATACGAAGGCGAAATGACGGTAGACGTCGCGTTGAACGCAAAAGCAATGGCGCAATATCCTTTTTCCCGTTTAACCGGCCCAGCCAATATCTTGGTTGTGCCCGCGCGCCATTCGGCCAGTATTTCGGTCAAATTGATGCAAGAACTGGCCGGGGCTACAGTCATTGGACCGATCCTTTCTGGTGTAGACCAGTCAATTCAAATCTGTTCATCTGTATCCACAGCGACCGATATCTTGAACATGGCTGTTCTGGCCGCGTGTAAGGTCGGATAGTTCCGAAGGTTTTTGGCGGGCATGTGTAAAGGCAATAATGAAAGGTAAGGCATGACAATATATAACCTAGGGTCGATTAATGCCGATTACTTTTATGAAGTGCCCCATATTCCCCTGCCAGGAGAAACCATCGCGGCAAAACGGTTTTCCATTGGTTTGGGTGGTAAAGGTGCAAACATGTCGGTCGCGGTCGCACGCGCGGCCGCACGTGTCGTCCATATCGGTGCAGTTGGAACCGACGGCGTATGGGCCGTCGAGCGATTGACCGAGTATGGTGTCGACACCCGTCATATTGGTCGATCACAGCACACAGGACATGCAATCATTAGCGTCGATACCTCAGGCGAAAATTCGATCGTTATTTATCCTGGTGGCAATGCCGAAATCACCGACGCCCAAATCGGTGCGGCGCTCAGCGAAGCAAATACAGGCGATATTTTTGTAACGCAAAATGAAACATGTGGACTAAAGGATGCGACGGGCAAAGCGGTGCAGGATCTGGGCGTGCAGGATGTGATCATTACCTTAGGATCAAAAGGTTGCCGCTGGTATGACGGCGTGCGGCACAGGGTGCATTCGTTTGACGCAGTTTCTGTTGATGCGGTCGATACCACGGGCGCAGGCGATACGTTCACCGGCTATGTCCTTGCAGGCTTGGATCGCGGAATGCCGATGGAACAGGCCATAGGACTTGCGACCAAGGCCGCAGCACTTATGGTCACGCGCCATGGAACGGCCGATGTTATCCCCGATCTAAAAGATATTCAGGATCAATTCGGCGTTTAGGGTTAGAGGAAAATTTTATCCGCATGTTGTGCCAAATAGATGCGCAGCCATGGCGTAAATTTGTGGGGCATAGTCGCAGCCTGGCCGCGTAAATCATCGATTGAAATCCAATTGGTTTCCATCACTTCATTGGGATTTGGCGACAATTCAATGCCGCGGTCGACATGTGCCACGAACAAATCCACAACTTCGTGTTCGATCAAACCGGAACCGACGTCCGCACGGTATTCGATGACATCGCGATGCAACAATGTAACATCCACTATGCCCATCTCTTGTTCCAAGCGACGATGCGCACAGGTCATTGGGTCTTCGCCCCAATGGGGATGGATGCAACAGGTATTGGCCCAAAGGCCAGGTGTATGATATTTGCCCAGCGCGCGGCGTTGAATTAAGACATCAGGACCCGACAATAAAAACACCGACACCGCAAGATGACGTAACCCACGTTAATGCACCAAAAGTTTTTCAACAGGTGTCAACGTGTCATCCACCCAGGCGGGGATCAGCGTATCAGATATATTATCGATCATAAGCGCGCGTTTTAGGGCGGCGTTGGATTCTTGCAAGCGGATTTTGTCAGTTTCGGGTAAATCGATCAAAAACCTTATCGGTTCGGATCGATAATCCTAAAATCTGCCTGATCACCGGTGCCACGATCTGATTGGAAAATTAGACGATCACCGGCAATGCGGACCTCTTGGCAATTATAATCGATGTCCTTTTGGCCCCAAGTCATTGATCGGCAAAAATAGGTGTCTTCCCATGTCCAATTTCCCGACACATCACGACCAAAAGCGCGCCCAGTGATGTTGCCATCGCGGGTCACACGCAGGGCGATAAAGGGACGGCGCAATTCAAGTGCATCGACCAGTTTTTCAAACCGTGTACGATCCTGAATACGTTGTTCCGACGCAAACGCAGGCGTTGAACCAATGAACAGGTCAGTAATAAAAGCGACTAGTACGGCAAATCCAACATTTACGAAATTCATCTGTGTTCTCACAAAAATGGTTACACATATAAATAGAAATCTAAACGTCCAGACCAAGATGTCATGGGGAAATTTTATCAAATAGACGTCACAGCATCGACTTTTATACCATCCGAACACAACGCGACCGATTGAAATCGCATCCCAGCCTTCGCAAAATAGGTGACATAAAAAAGGGGGCGATATCGCCCCCGATTAGCATCATGCGCGCACAAGCCGTTCATAGCTTTCTGCAATATCGCGGGTGATATCGCCAACTTCAAAGGTGTAATCCCCGATTTGGCCAACTGGCGTAACCTCGGCCGCTGTGCCGGTTAGCCAACACTGTTCAAAATCTGCCAATTCTTCGGGCATGATATGGCGTTCGTGAACCGTGATGCCTTTATCTTTCAGCATTTGGACAACCGTCTGACGGGTCAAACCGTTCAAGAAACAGTCAGGCTTTGGCGTATGAACTTCGCCATCTTTTACGAAAAAGATGTTCGCGCCGGTCGCTTCGGCGACATAGCCGCGGTAATCGTACATCATCGCGTCGGAACATCCCTTTGCTTCGGCGGCATGTTTCGACATTGTGCAGATCATATACAAACCCGCCGCTTTCGCGTGGCTTGGGATCGTCGCTGGATCAGGACGGCGCCATTTCGCGATGTCCAGTTTCGCGCCTTTCATTTTGGCATCACCATAGTAATTGCCCCACTCCCACGCAGCAATCGCCACACGAACTGGATTGCGCTTGGATGCGACACCCATATCTTCACCGGCGCCGCGCCATGCAATCGCACGGACATAAGCATCGGTGAAACCGTTCGCTTCCAGCACCTGTTTTTTGGCTGCTTCTAATTCATCAACAGAATATGGAATTTCAAAATCCAAACATTTTGCAGAGTAATGCAGACGCTCAGAATGTTCACGGCTTTTGAAAATCTTGCCGTTATACGCGCGTTCGCCTTCAAAGACCGAGCTGGCATAATGCAAACCGTGCGTCAAAATATGCACGTTTGCATCGCGCCACTCGATCAATTTTCCATCCATCCAGATTTTGCCGTCGCGGTCATCGTAACTACCAGCCATGGTCGTTCCCCTTAAATGCGTTTTCGATAATTGCGCAATTTACGGCCGCTTCGGACATAATATTGCGTCAAAACTGAGATTCGGTATCAGTTTGTGCTTGGAATGTCAACAAGGCTGACATAAAATACCCCAAGGGACGCAGGAGGCATCAGATGCAAAATCAAAACCGCACAATGGGCGAGGCGCTGCTTTATCTTACAGATGAACAGTTACGCCAAGGGATCGAAGCCATGTTTTTTGCCTATCGCGGTTTTACGGCGGACCCTGATCGCATATTAGAAGAGAAAGGATATGGCCGCGCCCATCATCGTGCCGTTCATTTTATCAACTGCGCCCCGGGGACCACGGTCAACAATCTCTTGAAAATACTGGGTGTAACCAAACAATCCTTAAACCGCGTTTTACGCACATTGATCGAAGACGGCCTGGTCACCGTTCACGTGGGCCAACGCGACAAACGCGAACGCAATTTGTTTTTAACCGATAAAGGCCGTGCATTAGAACAACAGCTGTCTGACGCCCAACGCAACCGCATGCGTGCCGCCTATCGCCAAGTGGGGCCGGACGCAGTGGCAGGTTTTCGCACAGTGCTAGAAGCCATGATGGACCCCGAAATGCGCCGCGCCTATCTTGGCCTTAGACAGGAATAATATTCATGACCGCACATTTGTTAATTGTTGACGATGATGAACGCATTCGCGATTTGCTTAAGCAATTTTTGATTAGACATGGGTTTATGGTCAGCGCGGCGCGCGATGCCGAACATGCCCGACGCATCCTAGACGGTCTAGATTTCGACATGATCGTCCTAGATGTCATGATGCCAGGCGAAGATGGTGTTTCTTTGACCAAATGAGGTGCCGATGATTATCTATCAAAGCCATTTGAACCTAAGGAATTACTTTTGCGGATTAACGCAATTCTGCGGCGCACCCCAGAACCGGCAACACCCCCAGAAATGCCCACAATGTTGCGCCTTGGGTCGGTGCGTTATGATATCGAACGGGGCGAATTATTGCAGGGTGATCAAATTATTCGCCTGACGGGAACAGAAAACCAATTGATGCGCATTTTCGCGGCAAGTGTGGGCCAACCGGTATCACGCGCCGATCTGGTTACAGCATTGGGTCGCGACGAAGCCCAAGCGCAAGATCGCGCGATCGATGTGCAGATCACACGCCTCAGACGCAAGATTGAAGCCAACTCCAAAGAACCAAGATACCTACAAACAGTACGGGGATCAGGGTATTTGTTGATGTCTGATTAATCACACCAGTTTTCTGGAAAATAGTGCACGCTTTTGGTGCGCACATGCCAAGCTAAAGAACCGTTGCGTATGCGCATGTAATCAGTATTCGATCCGTGCGACCGACCGTAAATGTTCTGCGGTCGTCGTTGGCAAATCGAAAAACTCCAAATATGCAGGTATCATTTCAAACAGCATATCGGTGCCAATCTGTGTTTGGCATCCACGCGCCGCTGCCGCAGATAAAAATGCAGTCATTTCAGATGTCATGACAACTTCGCCGACAAACGTGTCCGCTGACAATTTGTCAACATCCAGCGGCATAGGGTCACTTTTTACCATACCCAGCGGTGTGGCATTGACCACAACGTCCCACCCCGTCGGATCGTTTGATCCAACGGTTACCACGAGGTCGGGATAATGATGTTGTAACCGGCGACCCAACCCTGTGGCGCGGGTTGCCTCGGTATCATATAGTCCAATACGCGCAGCGCCTTCGGCAGCGATACTTGCCGCAATCGCAGACCCGACACCACCCGCACCAATGATCAGCGCCGAAGATCCCTTGATCATGCGCCCCTTATTCGACAGACCGCGAACAAAACCTGATCCATCAAACATATCCCCGATCAATCGACCCTTTTTATCGCGCTTGACCGCATTGCATGCGCCGCAAATTTGAACGGATGCAGTCGCATGATCCAAAAGATCAACCACTGCAACCTTATGTGGCATCGTAATCAGCGCGCCCGCAATATTATGTTGCTTGAATAAAAGTGGTAAAAAGGCATCAAAATCTTGAACATCACAGCACATAGGCACCACCACGACATCGATATCAGCCTGTTCAAAATAAGGGTTATAAATCATCGGCGCTTTAAAACTATGCGTTGGCATTCCGATATGCGCGATAAAGCGTGTATGACCTGTAATCAGCTGTGTCATTCTATTCTCAATATTATTTTGGTATACCATTTATGTCATTTTCAAACGACAATTCAAGCAATTTACAAAGATATCCGTAGGATTTTTGCGCTGAGGTTAAACAGAAATCTAAATTAAAAATACGCTTTACAGAACATTGAATTTGGGAAACTGTGAGCCAAACGAGGAGTGTGTTATGCCAGATTTGCTAACCAATGTTGCCGAAAACTATGTCAATCAAGATCTCTTTGCCGGTATCGAATGGCGCATCGATCAAGATGGCAAACCGATCTTTCAGGGCTGCGCAGGTGTGAAAGACATTGAAACCCGTACATTCATTCCCAAGAACGCAATTTATCGTATCTATTCAATGACAAAACCAATTGTTTCGTTTCTGGCGATGATGCTGATCGAACGGGGCGTTTTTCGCCTGTCCTCTCCGATCCAGAATTTCGATCCACGATTTAAATCAATGAAGGTGATCGATCAACATGCGCACATCGAACCGGCTACCGCACTGATTACCATCGAGCATCTTTTAACCCATCAGGCTGGCTTTTCATATGATTTCTCGTTGGGATGCCCGATCAGCGCACATTATCGCGATGCCCAGCTGATCGAAGATGGCGGACGTGATCTAACCGATATGATGGGCGTTTTGGCAGAGCTGCCCTTGGTCTTTCATCCTGGAACACAATGGAAATATTCAATCTCAACCGATGTATTGGCACATATCATAGAATGTGCAACAGGTGAGCGCGTTGATGATTTATTGCAACGGTTGATCTTTGATCCGCTGGACATGCAAGACACAGGGTTCAGCCTACCACTGGACGGCGCATCAAGATTAATGGAAGTGTACGGAATGCGGTCTCTTCACGGACTGCCCGCGCTAAAACCTGCCCCGCATGTGCTTGTACCTGCGGATCTTGGGTCAAGCCATCCAACAGATGATCCGGATTTCCGCAGGGGCGGACATGGCCTTTATTCAACACTTGATGATTATATGGCCTTTGCAAATATGTTATTGTCTGGTCAAACACCCGAAGGGGAAACATTATTATCACCCGCCATGTTAAAACTTGCGCTTGCGCCTCGGGTGTACTTTGGGGCGGGGGGCATGCGGATTAATGATGAACCATTCGCAGGATACAGTTGGAACTTATTGGGTCGGGTCATGACCGACGTCGGCGCAGCGGCATATGCCACCCATCTTGGCGAATTCGGTTGGAGCGGAGCCGCAGCAACATATTTTTGGGTTGATCCCACCAAAAACATGACAGGATGTGTGATGACGCAGTTCCTGGGGTCGCAACACCCAATCGGATCAGATATGCAGGCTGCTGCGATGTCGATGCTTGGCTAAATCGTTTCACAATTTGAACGGTGGGTTACTATCGTCGGTATAATTCAAAAGGGTGTGCCATGATTGAACTGTCTTATTCCGAAGCAACAGCGCTTGCGACCAAAGCAGCGCGCGGCGCAGGGCATCATTGGGGCGAAGCCGAAGAGGCCGCCATCGCCACCTCATGGTTATGCGCCGCCGGCTATGATGGTCTAAAACATTTACACCGCGCAATAACCCACATCGATACACCGGCCTGTCCCTTAAAGGTCGGCATACAGATTTTGGATTTTGCACGTATTAAGACGGGCGCAATTGATCAAAATACCGTGTTTCTTTCAATAAAAGAGCCGATTTTTGTCCTACCCTTCGCTGTGCAAGCGGCCAAGATCAGACAACAGAACCTGACGTTTCACGTCGATCATCACGCTATTTCCATCGATGCCCATGGTCATGTGAATGGCATAGGTTCTGTTCAAGATATTGCACAGGCGTCTTTAAAAGTTGTCCCGGCCCACACAAAAGCAATTTATAACAAAACACATCCAAATCGACGTGTTTTTACACAGGTTGATACCTTTGACGCGCTCACATCGCTCGCACATATGACATATGTTCCCGCTACAGAAGCATCGCGCGCCGCGGGGGCGGGGGCAGGCACATCCGACAATGATTAATTGCCAAATAAAAAAAGCCGCGCGAATAGCGCGGCTTGGATTGAGATCACAGAACCAAATTAATCGCGCAGTAATTCGTTGATGCCTGTTTTACTGCGTGTTTGTGCGTCAACGCGTTTCACAATAACTGCACAATACAAGTTGATTCCGTTTTTAGATGGCATTGAGCCTGAGACAACAACAGAATACGGCGGTACTTCGCCATACATCACTTCGCCGGTTTCGCGATCAACGATTTTGGTCGACTTACCGATGTAAACACCCATGCCCAAAACGGACCCTTCACGGACAATACAGCCTTCGACAACTTCGGAACGGGCGCCGATGAAACAGTTATCTTCGATAATTGTTGGACCCGCTTGCATGGGTTCCAACACGCCGCCAATACCTACGCCGCCCGATAGGTGAACGTTTTTGCCGATCTGCGCACAGCTGCCAACAGTGGCCCATGTGTCAACCATCGTCCCTTCGTCAACATAGGCGCCCAGGTTTACGAAAGATGGCATCAAAACAACGCCTTTTGCGATATAGGCAGATTTACGAACAACACAGTTTGGTACTGCGCGGAACCCAGCGGCACGCCATTGGTTTTCACCCCAGCCCGCGAATTTGCTGTCCACCTTGTCCCACCAACCGCCATTTTGCGGGCCACCTGCGTGAATTTCCATATCCTTGATGCGGAACCCCAACAACACGGCCTTTTTCGCCCATTGGTTCACATGCCAATCGCCATTGTCCATTTTTTCGGCAACGCGCAACGTGCCGCTGTCAAGCGCATTCAACGTATCTTCGATGGCTTCGCGTGTTTCGCCAGTGGTCGCCGGTGTGATTGTGTCACGCGCGTCCCACGCGGCTTCGATGGCTTTTTCTAATTGTGCATTGGACATGTCTAGGTTCCCTTGTACGGATATAATTTT